>JAUYFR010000256.1 GCA_030690855.1 Gallionellaceae bacterium | reverse complement strand
AATTCAAATCGGCACTCGCAACATGCAAAACTTTGATTTGCTGAAAGAGGTTGGTCGCACCAACAAACCCGTCATTCTCAAGCGCGGTATGTCTGCAACCATCAGCGAATGGTTAATGGCAGCGGAATACATCGCCGCAGGGGGTAATCACAACATTATTTTTTGCGAACGCGGCATACGTACTTTTGAAACGGCCTATCGCAACGTGCTCGATGTGACTGCGATTCCTGTATTGAAAAAAGAAACACATTTGCCAGTGATTGTTGATCCTTCACATGCCGGCGGTAAAGCGTGGATGGTGCCCGCGTTGTCACAAGCAGCAATTGCCGCAGGTGCTGATGGCTTGCTGATCGAAATGCACCCAAGTCCATGCGATGCGTGGTGCGATGCTGATCAAGCACTGACCCCAGATGAGTTGAAAAAATTAATGGGTACACTTGGCGCGATCGCTGGAGCGATTGGAAGGACGTTGTAATTGGCTCTGTAGAACTCTTCGCGAGATATTCGGTAAAATTTTATGCCTACGATTAGAGAAGTTTCTAGCCCATATCGCTTGTTCTTCTTTAGTTTTGATTGCGGCGAGCCGAAGCATCTACACATTCAACGTGAACGCAGAGTGTGTAAATATTGGATGGAGCCAATTGCATTGGCGAGTAATCATGGTTTCTCAGCCGTAGAGCTAAACGCGATTCGTCAGTTGCTCGAAACTAATCGCACCAAAATACTGGAGGCATGGAATGAACACTGTGGCATTAGTCGTTGAACCCAGAATTTCTGACCTACGTATCACCGATGCTGAGATCACGGCTTATTTGGTTGATGGCCGATCAGTGAGCGTGCCGCTGGCTTGGTCATGGCGATTATCCGAGGCAACGAGCGAGCAACGTAACCACTGGGAAATCATCGGAGACGGTATCGGTATTCATTGGCCTGACATTGATGAAGACATCAGTATCGAAGGCATGCTGTATGGTGCGCCTGCGCCAAGGCCGCTGGTCTTGGTAAAGTAAGCTAGGAACACTTTAAGGAGAAAGTTATGGGATTAACTTATGCGCCACTTAAATTAACCAATCTTTTTACGCATCAAAGTGTTGAGGTTAATGCGCTAGTCGATACGGGCGCAACGTTCATGTGTGTTTCAGAAGAAGTTGCCTTGCAACTCGGTTTTGATATTACCGAAGTGTCTCAGCAAGTGGTCACCTTAGCAGATGGGCATCAACGCAAAGTGCCGAAAATTGCACCTATCGAGATTGCCTTTGGCAATCGTAGTTATGTCACCGAGGCGGTGGTGTTGGGTAACGAACCATTACTAGGTGTTATTCCGATGGAAGCGATGGACTTGATTGTTGACCCGCGCCAGCAAGTGCTAATTGCTAATCCGCAGCATCCGAATTATCCGGTGGCGCTGGCGAAGTAAAAGATTTGTAGGGTGGGTTGAGTAACGCGATACCCATCGTTGATATTTTGTAGGCTGAATGGGATACCCGATGCGGAATATATTTACGCTTTTCTTTTTTGCCGTTTTTTTAATTTCAACTAATGCCCAAGCCGCCGACAGCCGCGCCCTAAAACCCATCAACAACCCACAAACCGAACACCGCATTGCGCTTGTCATCGGTAACGGCGCCTACACCAACTCACCGCTTAAAAATCCCCTTAACGATGCCAAAGATGTCGCCGCAAAATTGCGCACAATGGGCTTTGAAGTGATCGAACGCAACAACCTGCAAACCAAGCAAATCGGCGGCACCCTGCGTGAATTTCGCAGCAAACTTTCACCGGGCGCGGTGGCGCTGGTGTTCTATGCGGGTCACGGCCTGCAAATCAAAGGTATCAACTACCTGCCTACGGTCGATGCTGACATCAACTCCGAAGAGGACGCACCCAACCAAAGCCTCAGCATGAATCAAATTATGGACGTGTTGGAAGAGTCTAAATCTCGTCTGAATTTGGTTTTTCTGGATGCCTGCCGCAACAACCCTTACGCACGCAGTTTTCGCTCTGGCGATAAAGGGCTAGCACGGGTGACCGCACCCTCTGGCACCTTGATCTCTTATTCGACCCGCCCCGGCAGCGTTGCCGCCGACGGTAGTGGCCGAAATGGTCTTTACACCAGCAAGCTACTCGCGCAGATGGAAAGCAACCAACAGATCGAACTTCTACTCAAGCGCGTTGTTACCGAAGTGAAAGCCGCCTCACAAGGCAAACAAGAGCCGTGGATGGAAGGCAGTATTGAAGGGGATTTTTGTTTTGTGGGGTGTGGGAGTGGCGCAAGTACCGTGGCGAACATCGCCCCTGCCGTGGCAGCGCAGCCCAAAAAAGAAACACAAACTGAAAATACCTTTTCTGATTGCGCCGATTGTCCCGAGATGGTCATCATTCCTGATGGAAGTTTTACGATGGGGTCAAATAGTGGAGATGATAATGAGAAACCAGTACGCCAAATTTTAATCTCTAAAAAGTTTTCTTTAAGCAAAACTGAAATCACTCGCAGGCAGTTTGCCGTGTTTGTAAATGAAACTGGTTATAGCACTGGTGAAAAATGTAATGTAATTGTTGATGGGAAATGGGAGTTGCGTAATGGTGTGAATTGGAAAAATCTTGGATATCTGCAAGACGATAATCACCCTGTGGCTTGCATCAATTGGAACGACGCACAAGCATTTACTGAATGGTTGTCGAGTAAAACGGGCAAACAATATCGCCTTCCTAGCGAAGCAGAATGGGAATATGCATGTGGTGCTGGGGAGCAAAGCAAATACTGTGGGAGTGACGATGTGGCAAGTGTGGCTTGGAATAACGTTGCGAAGACTTACCCTGTAGCCACAAAACTGCCTAATGCCTTCGGCTTGTACGACATGAGTGGCAATGTGTGTGAGTTTGTTGAAGATGGTTTTCATCCGAATTATGAAGGTGCGCCTACTAACGATGGAAGTGCTTGGATTGGGGATGGTTTGTCGCAAGTGGTTCGGGGTGGCTCATGGATCAATAATTCAAATTTTGTACGGTCAACCATTCGGTCTTGGAGCGCACCAAATTTTCGGACGAATATCTTTGGTTTTCGAGTTGCTAATACATTGTAGTGAAGTGCATCGCGTTTTTAAGCTTGTCTGTCTAAATTGACTGGTAATACT
>JAUYFR010000249.1 GCA_030690855.1 Gallionellaceae bacterium | reverse complement strand
ATCTCGATTGTGACCGATTTCAACAATCAAAATGCCCCCAGGATTGAGGTGTGCGGCGGCTTGTTTGAGAATTTCACGCGTAGCATCTAAGCCATCTTTGCCACTCCCTAAGGCTAGTTTTGGCTCATGCAAATATTCTGCGGGCAATGCCGCCACCGATTCGGCATCGACATACGGAGGGTTGCTAATGATGACGTCGTATTTTTTACCAGAGAGCTTGGCAAAGAGATTGGATTCGATGCGTTGCACTCTACTTTGTAATTGATAGTCATTAATATTGCGCTCGGCAACAGCTAACGCATCGGTAGAAAGATCAACCGCGTCAACGCTCGCGTTTGGGAAAACATGAGCCGCAAGAATAGCCAAGCAGCCACTGCCGGTACACATGTCCAAAACATTGCTGACCGATTCGGGATTCTCAACCCACGGGAACAGATTCTCATGGAGCAGCTCGGCAATGAAGGAACGCGGCACGATGACTCGCTCATCGACATAAAAACGCAAGGTACCCAACCATGCTTCGTGAGTAAGGTAGGCCGCAGGTACTTTCTTTTCAACACGTTGTTGGAGTAATTCGCTAAGCGCCATTTTTTCGTGGCTAGTTAAGCGTGCATCCAGAAATGGCTCAAGCGTATCGAGTGGTAAATGCAAAGTGTGCAAAATAAGGTAAGCCGCTTCGTCATAGGCACTGGCCGAGCCGTGACCAAAGCTCAGTTTGTTTTCGGAGAACGCGCTGACCGTAAAGCGCAACCAATCGCGGAGCGTGTGTAATTCAGCGGTATCGGAAAAGAGATGTAACGCGCTCATGAATTTTTTACCAAAAGTTTGATTAAGGTAAGTCGATAAATTTCGGAGAGCGCCTCTAGTTCATCCACGCCCACGCATTCATTCAATTTATGGATGGTGGCGTTGACAGGACCTAACTCCAAAACTTGAGGGCAAATATCGGCGATGAAGCGGCCATCTGAAGTACCCCCGCTGGTGGAGAGATCAGTCGCAATGCCCACGACTTGTTTAATGGCCGCGGCAACGGCATCAACCAAATCGCCACGTGCCGTGAGGTAAGGTTTACCGGACATTTCCCACTTCAAGTCATAGCTCAAGCCGTGCTTGTCGAGAATGGCGTGTACTTTCGTTTTCAATTCATCGGTGGTGCTTGCAGTGGAGTGGCGGAAATTAAATAATATTTCTACTGTGCCCGGCACTACGTTAGTTGCGCCGGTACCGCCGTGAATATTCGAAATTTGCCAAGAGGTCGGTGGGAAATATTCATTGCCGTTATCCCAAACGGTTGCGGCAAGTTCAGCGATGGCGGGCGAGGCAAGATGGATTGGATTCTTTACCAGATGCGGGTAGGCGATATGACCTTGCACACCTTTAACGATAAGCACGCCAGAGAGTGAGCCGCGCCGACCATTTTTAATGGTGTCACCAATTTTACTGACGGCAGTCGGTTCGCCCACGATGCAGTAATCCAATTTTTCATTGCGCGCTTGCAGAGCCTCTACCACACGCACCGTGCCATCCACGGCCACGCCTTCCTCGTCTGATGTGAGCAGCAGGGCGATAGAGCCTTGGTGCTGAGGATACTCAGCGACGAATTTTTCAGTGGCCGAAATAAAGGCGGCAATCGAGCCTTTCATATCTGCCGCGCCGCGTCCGTACAGCATGCCGTCGCGCACAGTGGGGGTGAATGGATCACTATCCCATTTTGCAACGGGGCCAGTCGGCACTACGTCGGTGTGGCCTGCAAAGCAAACAATCGGCCCAGAAGTGCCACGCTTGGCATACAGATTATCGACTTCGCCGTGGCGCATTTTTTCTAGTTTGAAGGCGAGAGGGCTAAGGCGTTCGGCAATCAAGTCTAGACAACCTTCGTCTAAGGGAGTGAGCGATTTGCGCGCGATCAGTTGTTTTGCGAGTTCTAAAGTTGGGCTCATAGTTTTAGGGTTTCGTATTCATTGGGTTTAAAGCCGGTTGCCAGCACTTTGCCATTGTGTTCAAGCACGGGGCGCTTGATAACGTTGGGTTTTTCCAGCATGAGTTTCGAGGCAGAAGCGTTGTCGGTAATCGACAATTTAACGGCATCGGGAAGTTGTCCCCAGGTTGGGCCGGTTTTCTTGAGCAGCTTTTGCCAGCCAATTTGTTTCAACCAATCCGCCAACATTTCTTCGCTAACGCCGTGTTTCTTGAAATCGTGAAACACATAGGTATGGCCCTGTTCACTCAGCCATTGACGGGCCTTCTTGACAGTGTCGCAATTGGGAATGCCGTATAGTTTCAACATCTTACTCAAGATTGAGCTTGATCGAATCAAACTTATTAACTGGCGCCGAAGGCGTTTCGCTAGGTTTTGCCGTTACGGGAGTGGTTTCAAAAGCCTTCATTTTGGTGGTTTGTGAGTAATCAATTAATGAAGAAAGGTTGCTCGCCGAATCGGCATTGCGCAGCGCTTCTTCTTTGGTGATTTTTCCAGCTTTAAATAATTTATACAGCGCTTGTTCAAAAGTTTGGCTTCCAGGCGTTACGCTTTGCTCCATTGCTTCACGAATACGGTCGATTTGGTCTGTTTTTATGAGTTCTGCAATGAGTGAAGAGTTGAGTAATACCTCAACGGCGGGAACTAACTTGCCTTCAGTGTTACGAATCAGACGTTGAGAAATAACGGCGCGCAAGCACATAGACAAATCGGACAGTACACTTTGACGAGCATCGTAAGGGAAGAAATTCACAATGCGATTGAGCGCGTGATAACTGTTATTGGCGTGCAAGGTGGAAAGGCAGAGGTGGCCGGTCTGCGCAAAAATCAGCGCATGCTTTAAAGTGTCGCGATCGCGAATCTCGCCAATCATCAAAACATCCGGTGCTTCGCGCATTGCACTAATCAGCGCACTGCCGTAATCAAGCGTATCTGTGCCGACTTCGCGTTGGTTGACGATCGACTTATTGTGCTTAAAAATATATTCGATCGGATCTTCAATTGTCAGGATGTGACCGCTACGTGTGATGTTCCGATGCTCGATCATGGCCGCCAAAGTGGACGATTTTCCTGAACTGGTAGCGCCAACCACTAACACTAACCCGCGTTTTTCCATAATTAAGTCTGCCAAAACGGGCGGCAAATTGAGATCGTTAACACCTAGAATTTGGCCGCGCACATAGCGAATCACGATGGCGATGTCGCCACGCTGACGGAAGATGTTGACGCGGAAATTACCAATTTCAGGTACGCGGAAAGAAAAGTTCATTTCCATGTTCAACTCAAACTCGGCGATTTGATGCTCCGTCATCATCTCGTAAGCGATACGCTTAATCGCGTCTGCATCGAGAATTTGCGCATTAACCGGCATCGCGACACCATCAATTTTTATATTGATTGGCGCTCCGCTCGAAAAGAAAAGGTCAGAGGCTTTTTTATCGGCAGCAAGTTGCAGTAGTGGTGTGACGATCATCGTTTTTCCTTAAAGCAGTCTTTAGTCGATAGTTAGGGTTGTCGCTTCGCGGTTTTTCACTAATAACTAACGTCTAGCGACTAAAGGCTGATTTTTAAATACCGCGTAGTAATTCGTTAATGCCCGTTTTGCCTAAAGTTTTGGCATCTACTTTTTTCACAATCACGGCGCAATACAAATTGTACTTGCCATCTTTGGAAGGCATGCTGCCGCTGACGACCACTGAACCTGCGGGTACGCGGCCAAAATGGATCTCGCCTGTTTCGCGGTCATAAATCTTAGTGCTTTGACCGATAAATACGCCCATTGAAATCACCGATCCTTCTTCAACGATTACTCCTTCTACCACCTCTGAGCGTGCGCCGATAAAACAGTTGTCTTCAATAATGGTTGGGTTGGCTTGCACGGGCTCCAACACACCGCCGATGCCTACGCCACCAGAGAGGTGAACGTTTTTACCGATTTGTGCACAAGAGCCCACCGTTGCCCATGTGTCGACCATCGTGCCTTCATCTACGTAAGAACCAATATTGCAGTAAGAGGGCATCAGTACCACGTTCTTGGCAATATAAACCCCACGACGAGCAGCCGCAGGAGGCACCACGCGGAAGCCGCCTTCGCGGAAATCCTTAGAGTTGTAGTCGGCAAATTTGGAAGGCACTTTATCGAAATAATTGGTGAAGCCACCCTTGATAAAAGCATTGTCTTCGATGCGGAAAGAAAGTAACACCGCTTTCTTAATCCACTGATGCGTTACCCATTGGCCGTCAATCTTTTCTGCCACGCGCAATTTGCCTTGGTCTAGGTATTCGATCACAGTGTTAATTGCTTCTTTGAGCTGAGCATCTACATTTCGTGGCGTAATTTCTGCGCGGCGTTCAAAAGCGTCTTCGATGGTTTTTTGCAAGAGTGGCATAGCGTTTCCTGAGGGTTAATTAAAAATAGATATAAAGGTGAGTTGCAAAGTTGTGCGCATTATAGCCTTGGCTTGTTTTTAATATAAATCGACATGCACGCTATTTTTTCAACGGAGCTTCGGTAATAACTTGCATGACCTTGCCCCGTTAAAACGTATTTCTTAACTGAAGTATAGGATGGGGCGAAGAAATGAAAACATAAAAAAGTAAGCGAGCAGCGTAAAATTAAGTTGCCCTCGGCAAAGCAGGGGGTATTTATGTGAGCCCTTAAAAGGGGAAAAACGTTGATGCGCCTGAAGGCGCAAGCTTGGGCGTTGATATTTTGATTAGCGATGTGCCGCAAAAGGCATTGCATAAGAGGGGTGAATGAAACGCGATTTTTCAGCTTTAGCAGGCAATAAATTTGACTTGCTGGTTTGTGGCGGAGGAATCTATGGCGCTTGGACTGCTTATGATGCCGCGTTGCGCGGCCTCAAAGTCGCGCTGGTTGAGCAAAATGATTGGGCCTGCGGGACTTCCTCGGCATCGAGCAAATTGATTCACGGTGGCTTGCGTTATTTAGAAACGTACGATTTCAAATTGGTGCGTAAAGCATTAAAAGAGCGTGGCATGTTGCTCAAGGCTGCGCCGCATCGAGTGTGGCCTTTACGTTTTGGTGTGCCGGTGTATGCAGATAGTCGAGTCGGTAGATTAAAGCTGAAGGCGGGTTTATGGCTCTACGATTTGATGGCACGAAGTTTTGGAGCAGAAACAGGCCACCGATATTGGGGACAAGCAAACTTTGCGAAAAAATTTCCTGCACTCGCTGGTGAAAGATTGAAAGGTGGCTTTACCTATCTTGATGCGCAAACCGACGATGCGCGCTTAGTGTTGGAGCTCGTGTCTGGTGCAATCAGTGCGGGTGCTGTGTGCGTAAATCAATGCGAATTACTTGAAGCTCCTGCCGAAGATACTACGGCGAAAGATAGACTCACTGGCGAAACTGTCCGTGTGCAAGCTCGCACAGTAGTGCACACCTTCGGGCAGTGGTTGACGCAAAAAGAGGAAAGCAAAGGTTGGATTCGTCTGAGCAAAGGTGTGCATCTTATTTTGCCCTCGCTACTTAACGGTGAGGCTTTGTTACTTACCGCCAAATCAGATGGGCGTGTCTTTTTTATGATTCCTTGGTATGGACTCACGCTAGTGGGTACGACCGATACCGATTATCAAGGCGATGTGGCATGCGTCGTCGTAGAAGATGCAGATGTTCAATATTTACTGCGAGAGGTGAATCACTATCTCAATACGCAACTAACAAAATTGGATGTGATTGGTAGTTATGCGGGCTTACGTGCTATGCGGCAAAGTGAGGCAGGAAAACCTTCTGCGGTAAGCCGAGATTGGGCATTAAAGTCAGACGGTAAGGGATATTTTTACTCGGTTGGTGGCAAGCTCACTTCAGCGAGAGAAGATGCGTCGCTTATTGTTGATGC
>JAUYFR010000081.1 GCA_030690855.1 Gallionellaceae bacterium | reverse complement strand
AGTTATTTTTTGGTTGGGTCAACGTGAGTTGGCTTGACGCCTGCTTTTAAAGGGTAACTCAATCCATCATGAAACTGATGGCAAGAGTCACAACGGCTCGCGACTTTGTGGTCAACACTTTTATCCCCAACATGACATTCTCGACACCTGTCGATATCAGGCATGGAAATGTCTGTGCTGAGTTTGGAATTGGCTTTGTCATGGCATTTTTCGCATGGTGTGACGGTGTGTTTGCTGTGCGAAAATTTAGATAAGGGAAACCAGTCACGGTTAATTTTTAAGGGGGCAAATTTCCACTTCATATCCTCAGAATCATGGCCGGTAATTTCATGACACTCACCGCAACTCATGGTTTTTCTAAACAATGAAATTTTAAGTAAATTAAACGTTAGGCGATTTACGCAAGCAAGTGAGCGTTGAACATTATTGCCTTTTATGTCACCACACTCCTCTTTGGGAATCGTTCCTGAACTTGAAATTTGACTCAAGAAAAATTGGTGAACGGTGTGTTCAATTTCACCGACGGTGCCGTGCGGCACAACGCCAACCATCGGGTCACGATATCTGACTTTATGGCAGCCTGATTGCTGGCAATCACGTTGCATTGAGAGAGGGGTAAAATTCTTGCTAGAAGAATTGCGTCGATGGCAGTCCTCGCAGACCATAACCATTTGCCCCTTATTGCTTGAAATCCCTTTCGGATTTAAATGGGCTAGATGTGAAAATTTTAGGCCATTTTGTTCGACTAGAGCCGCTTTGTTTTTTAGCAAGGGACGCAATGGTTCGGTAGCGTCTTCTGCATTAGGCAAGGTAACGCGAAAACTAGGATGCGCCGATTTAAAATTGGCAACATCACTTCGGGCGGTGTCGGGCTTTTGCTTTTTGAGATTAGCGTGGCAACCCTTACAACGTGAAGAATCATGCAAAACTAATCCAAACTTGCCATTGTGATCAATATGACACGAGGTGCAGTTCATCTTTTTTGTATCTTTGGCATGCGTTTTTTCAGCCTTAAAGTGGCTGGGTATGTTGCCGTGGCACTCAAGGCACACATCGCTACTAACCGCTTTGAAGGGTTGGCGATGACATACCGAGCACTTCGAGCCAAATACATCATGTCCCTCGGATAGCTCGCCAGGTTGCCATGTGTCGGTCATGGTGATCGGCAATTTAGCTTGCCAGTTATCAATGCTGGAAGAAAACTTTGGCAGCAGCGGAATCACTAAAAATAGAAGTAAAAAGATCAGCGCAAAAATAATGCTGATTTTGCGTTTACTAAAACCGAGTGCAGCGATAGTTAATGGCGAACGTTTGTGTAGTTCACTAATGCGCGCGCGATCCATCTGATGCTGCTCAAGCATTTCAACCGAAATGGCAAGGTCGCATCCTTGAGTGGCAGGTAAAACAATAATCTCATAAGGACCGAGTTCAATGTGCGTACCCTCACTAAGCAGGGAGGTGTGCATCATTGTGCCATTGATTCTTACCTCAACTCCTGAATTGCAAACTAAATAAACATTACCGTCATCGCCGCGCTTGATCGTGGCGTGATGTAAATAAACTTGATGGTCAGGTAGATGAATTTTGCATGCGGCGCCACGGCCAATATCGAGCACATCACTGCTGACGACACTTTCCGTGCCGATCGGCGTGCCTTGAGGGTTGCGAGTTAGATGGATAACTAGGCAAGAAATCATAGGGCTACCAATAAAGCAAAATGGCGAGGACATGAACACTGAGTGATGCCATCAATGCAACAGAAAAAGGCACATGTAAATATAGCCAAGCGTCCATACGAGCTTTGAGCATCACTGCAATGTGTGCACGATTAACTAAGGTTTTTTTCCGCAAAATAAGTGCATACAACTCGCTGATGATCTTTATCTGATCATTTTTTACATACTTGGCGCCAAGTACTTGAATCTGTTTTGCTGCGTAGGTTGTTGGACAGTTGAGCTGCTCACCAGTCAACATTTGATACAGGTTTGAGCCAATATGTGTTTCTTGCCGCGATTTGAGTAATAGCTCATTTACATCATCTGGCATGTCGAGGGCACGAATACGAGCCATTTCATCAAGTTCGGCAATTTGTTTGATGATCCCGCTTAGCGTGTCTGCCCCTAAAATTTGGGTCATGATGCGCGGGTAAAGCGTGTAGATATAGAGACCATAATAGCCAGATATTGATACGATCATTAGCAGCGCATAACTTAGGGTGTGCACACTCCAGCTAAATCTAAAGCCAGTATGTAAGGTGGCGAGTACTAATAATGTTCCCCCAAGATAAATATGGGCGGAGAGCCATCCCTCCAGTGTGACGTGATAACGCCAAGTCATGCGTGAACGAAAGCTTCGTCGCCCCCTTGTTTTTTGATTAGCAGCAGACGCCGAGCTTTCAGCTGTTTGTGTTGGATGATCTGTTTGGCGTGAAGCCGCGCGGCGCTCGAGTTGCTTAGGTGGGCGGCGTTTAAACAGGCCGTAATAGAAGAGAATGACGACAATAGTGGCGGAGGAAATGCCTAGCGTGTAACCTAATGCGGTTCCGCCAAAAGGCACTCTGCCATCTGGATCAAATAGCACAAAAGCAAAAATCGCAACCGAAATAATGACGCTACTCACTTTAAAGTAGCGATTGTCTGCATACGTTAGTACGGTTGGACGCTGCATCCAGTCCATTAGTGCTCCCTTGAGTAGTGTCGTTTATACATTTTTTACAAAATTCAAAAACTCTTCTGGCCCAACGCGAATCGCGGCACCGGTTGGGCAAAACCGCACGCAGGCAGGCCCACCCACCATATCCTTACACATGTCACACTTAACCGCTTTTTTATTGGCGTTGGGGTCCTCGGTTTCGGATTCGTTAATGTCCTCTTGTTTGCCAAATAAGGCTTCAAATATACCGCGAGGTTTATGGGGTTTTTTAACCGCCATTTGAATCACAGAGTAGGGGCAGTTGCGTTCACAATTACCGCAACCAATACAACTATCGTTGATAAATACCTCACCGTTGATTGAGCGATGAATTGCGTCAGGTGGGCAATCTTTCATGCAGTGTGGGTGTTCGCAGTGGCGGCAAGAAGCGGGAACATGAATGTCCTCGTAAGTAGGTCCAGCTTCACGATTTAAACGAGATACGCCATCATGTAAATCAGCACATGAAGTTTCGCAATTGTTGCAACGAATACAACGCGAATAATCGATTAGTAAAACATCGGTCGCTTCACCCACACCTTGGTTCATCAAAAATTGCATTAACCCACTGAACTCCGTGTTTTGATGAGCTTCAGCGGTACGCACTTGGTTCATATAGCGGCTGCCGACCGTGGCGCGAACATCCACATTTTTATCCAGCAACGTTTTTGCGCGATCAGCGCTAAGAATGACCACCTCGGTGGGCGAGGCAGCTTTGACGGTAGCCGAGCGCGTGGAATCAGAAACTAATGCCATTTCACCGACATAGTTGCCAGCAGAGATGTAGTCAAGTACGACTTCTTTGCCGTCGATATTTCGTGAAACCATCACCGAGCCGCGCTGAATCATGTACAGGCCGTCAGCTTTGTCGCCCTCCTGGAATAGCACCTCGCCGGTGGCGTAATGTTTATTTTGTGCAGAGCTCACGAGTTCTTCGATTTCAGCATCGTTTAATCCTATCGCCAAATAGGATTGCAACACACGTTTGAGTGCAACTTCATCGAGTTTTTTGTGAATATTCTCAAGGGTACTCAAAAGTTTGAGCATGGTGCGGCGAGGGGTTTCTATTAATACGCACCCCTTTGTCGCCATGACGGTCGCTGTTCTGCGGCGACCGGACACCAAACTCATTTCTCCGAAAAACTCACCTGCTTTTAATTGAAAAGCAGTGGTGCCGCCGTCTTGAGTTTCTGCTTCAACTGTTACGGCACCCTTCAAAATAGAATAAAAACTATTGCTATAGTCGTTAAGTTTAAAAATAATTTCGTCAGGCTCGGGGCAGCTTATTTGGCTATCTAACACTAACTCGCGTAATTGCAACGAGCTCATAGATGCCCATAGTGGAATGCGCTGACGAATAAGTGCAATGCCTTCATTGACAGAGCCAAAGTCGGGCATGCTCGCAAATTTCTTTTGCAACAAGGGCTGGTCCGCAGGTTCAATTACGTTGCCAAGAATGTATTCCACCACCTCATAGCCCTGGTTCATCGCTTGCTTAATCAGCGGATAACCAGCAAGTGTGCCGATCACATACAGGCCCAATACATTTGATTCGTAGTGATCTGAAAGTTGAGGAGTTGAATTAGCGTCACTATTGGGAAACAGCACGCCAAAGCTTTCCACTAATTTTCGGGGTGGGGCAGCGCCTAAGCGCGCAATAACTCGATGGCAGCCAATTTTTTCTCGACCCTGAGGTGATTGGGAAACGAATAGCAAGGGAAGCCCCGCCGCTTCTTGAGTAATTTTTATTGCCGAAGTATTTTCACGAAGTTCAATTTTGCCCGCTTTAATCGCTGCCATGACTGAAGCAACGTTAGCGTCTTTACAGCGATCAAACTTTTCTTGGCGGTTGATGAGAATCACGCGATTTTGTTCAGCCAAAGCCAGAGCGTTTTCAACGCCGGCATCACCTGCACCAACCACGACTATTGTTTCATTGATATAGGCACTGGCATCATCGAGATGATACTGAACGTTCGGTAAATGATCGCCCTCAATATTCAGTTTATGAATATTTCCTTGTACGCCAATGGCTAGGATTATGTGTTCGGCAAAGACCGGTTCACCATCTGCTAAAACAATCTTGAAATCGCCACGCTGACCAGAAATTTCAACTACCGCAGCATTAACTTTAAAGTTAACTTTTTTTGCTTTAACCTCATCATTCCAGCGTTGCAGCAGTTCCTCACGAATACTGGCGTCGAAAAAAATCGCGCTGCGCAAAGGGAGGCGAGAGGGCTCAGCCATGATGGGCTTGCCGCGTTGGCAACGAAAAATGGTGTTTGCTAGATGAGGTGCAGACTCAAGCAGAATGTGGGAGACGCCAAGCTCTGCGGCATGTGCGGCGGCGGAAAGGCCAGCTGGCCCTCCTCCAACAATGGCAATTTTGAATTTCTCAGACATTAGCTATTGAGTACCCTGAACGGCCTACAAAACCGGCTAGTTTGTATTCTTATATTCAGCCAGTTGAATAATGTGCGCATCATATCCTTATGATAAAACTTTTGTCTATGAGTAGCTATTTGCAAATACCCTGCCAGGGTCCTATCAAAGAAAAAGGCTCTAGAGCAATTAACTCTAAAGCCTTACTTTATTTGGTGGTGGAGTTACCACCTACAACTAAACCTTCTGTCATTATACAGAGGAAACCAGCTCAAATGGTAGCGCGTCAGCGGTATCAATGACTTGTCTATATTTGCAGCGCGGCTTCGTAATTCGATTGCGCCAACAGGAATCGAATCCTAGTCCGTCGCATACTCCAACCAAGCTTTACTACTCGCCCTGAAAATATTGCACTATGGCATCGGTGATTAATCACCCGTGGCTTATATAATGCATGCTTTAAGGCGATCTGCTCGCAAAATGCGCTAAGCAGTTAGATCGTCCACCCAATTCGGGCAAAATTACTGTACAGCCAAGGTCAATGAGGTTCATTGATATTAAGGATTAAAAATAGTGAAGTTTAATCAAGGCCGAGCATTAGAGTTACTCCGAACCGGATCTGGTCGCCCAGATGCCGAATTCCGGGACGGCCAAGAAGATGCTATTCGTCACATCGTTGAAGGACGAGGGCGGTTATTCGTTGTTCAAAAAACCGGCTGGGGTAAGAGCTTCGTCTACTTCATTGCTACTAAGCTGCTGCGCGAATCCGGCACCGGTCCTGCCCTTTTGATTTCCCCACTGCTTTCACTGATGCGAAATCAAGTTGATGCGGCCAGACGCATGGGTCTACGAGCTGAAGCTATTCACTCGGAAAATCCAACAGAACACGCACGAATCGAAGCTGCGTTTCTGCGCAACGATGTCGACATACTTCTCATCACCCCAGAGCGCTTTGCAAATCAAAGATTCAGTACCGAGGTACTGGCTCCGGTTGCTGGACAGATTTCGCTTCTAGTCATTGACGAGGCACATTGCATATCGGATTGGGGACACGATTTCCGTCCTCACTATCGTTTGCTTGAGCGTATCGTTAAAACACTGCCACCCAACCTTCGACTCCTTGCAACGACGGCTACTGCAAATGACCGAGTTATGGATGACCTTAAGGCCGTTTTAGGCCCAAAGATCGATATTTCGCGGGGCGATTTAAATCGTCAATCCCTCACTTTGCAAACGATTAAATTGCCAAGCCAGGCAGAGCGTTTAGCTTGGCTTGCAGAGAAGTTAACCTCAATTCAAGGGCATGGAATTATCTACACACTGACGGTCCGGGATGCCAATCAAGTCGCAGATTGGCTTAAAAGTCGGGGCCTCAATGTGGAAGCCTACACAGGCGATACTGGTGATCGCAGGGAAGGACTTGAACAAGCTTTACAGCAAAATAAGGTTAAGGCGCTCATCGGCACGACAGCACTCGGCATGGGTTATGACAAACCTGACCTTGCCTTTGTCATTCATTACCAATCGCCGGGCTCGGTTGTTCATTACTACCAGCAAGTGGGACGTGCTGGACGTGCGCTTAAAACAGCCTATGGCGTTTTACTAAGTGGCAAAGAAGATACGGATATTACCGACTGGTTTATTGATAACGCATTCCCCTCGCGTCACGAAGTTGAACAGGTCATTGCAGCGCTTGAGGCTGAACCGAGCGGCTTGTCGGTGCCTTCGCTTCTATCCAAGGTCAATATTAGCAATGCGCGAGTGACCAAGACGATAGACTTACTCGCACTTGAATCACCTGCCCCAATTGCCAAAGAGGGAAGCAAATGGCAACTCACAGCGGCAAAACTCAATGAGAGCTTTTGGCAGCGGGCAGAGAGACTTACCGATCTGCGGCGTGAAGAGCAACGTCAAATGCAGCACTATGTTGGCCTGCCCTTTGGTGGGCACATGAAGTTTTTGATTGAGGAGCTAGACGGAGATGCTAGTGCCGTCCTTCCACCTGCGTTGCCTGAACTGTCAGCCAATATAGATCCAGTTTTAGTTCGAGAAGCGATCGCTTTTCTACGTCGAACGAGTTTGCCAATTGAGCCGCGTCTTCAGTGGCCAGCTGGCGGAATGCCGTACTATCACGCAACTGGGCGCATTCCACCTAACTTACAAGCGCAGCCCGGCAAAGCACTATGCGTCTGGGGGGATGCTGGTTGGGGTGGGCTAGTTCGTCAAGGCAAGTATCATGATCACCATTTTGCTGATGACCTAGTTACAGCTACAGTAAAAATGATCAAGGAGTGGGCAGTATTTTCCAATCCCTAAATGAGTCTGAAGCAAGGACTTTGAATTTGAGTATTTGAACTTTATTCTGATTCGATCTAGTTGATAGGTGCTTCTGCGTTTTGCCTTGTTTTTTGATTTTTCAAGCCCACTTTTTAATTG
>JAUYFR010000243.1 GCA_030690855.1 Gallionellaceae bacterium | reverse complement strand
AGCCAACTGGATCGGCAAGATCTACGGCTGTGAAATAGGATTTAGGATTGAGGATCGAGTATTGAGTTCGCCGCATCAGATCCTCAATCCCCGATCCTCAATCCTGTTCTTAAGGTTTATACCACGCGTGCCGACACCATCATGGGCGTCACCTTTGTTGCCGTAGCAGCCGAACACCCGCTCGCCACGCTTGCCGCAAAGAAAAATCCCGCACTCGCTGCCTTTATTGAAGAATGCAAGCATGGCGGCGTGGCGGAAGCGGACATTGCCACGATGGAAAAGAAAGGCATGCCGACCGATATTAATGTGACGCATCCGCTCACCGGCGAACAAATTCCGGTGTGGGTGGGTAATTATGTTTTGATGAGTTATGGCGAAGGTGCGGTGATGGCAGTGCCTGCGCACGATGAACGCGATTTCGGCTTTGCGAAAAAATATCGTTTACCCATCAAACAAGTGATTGCGAAGGGCCGCGAAGATGGATTCGGTGATGGAAGCGGATATGGCGGCGGCACTGGTTCAGGAGCAGGAAGTGAAGATGGTCGCGGAAATGGCGGCGACGGAGTTGATACTCCATTCACTGATGCACATTGGCAAGAATGGTAAGGAAGCAAAGTAATCGGCGTTTGCATCAACTCAGAAAAATATAATGGCCTCGGACATACCGCAGCCGTGGACACTATCGCCGTCGACCTCGCCGCCAAAGGCTTGGGCGAAAAGAAGACTCAGTTCCGCCTACGTGACTGGGGCATTTCGCGTCAACGTTATTGGGGTTGTCCGATCCCGATTATTCACTGCCCGACTTGCGGTGATGTCTCCGTACCCGATGATCAGTTGCCGGTGAAGTTACCGGAGAATGTGGTGCCGGATGGTGCGGGTTCGCCACTGGCGAAGATGCCCGAATTTTACGAATGCGCTTGCCCTAAGTGTGGCGGCAAAGCGCGGCGCGAGACCGACACGATGGACACCTTTGTAGAGTCGTCTTGGTATTACGCCCGCTACGCTAGCCCTCAGTGCGAAACGGGCATGGTGGATAAAACGGCGGCGCAAAAATGGTTACCGGTAGATCAATACATCGGCGGCATTGAGCACGCGATTTTGCATTTGCTGTACGCCCGCTTCTTCCACAAGCTGATGCGCGACGAGGGCTTGTTCGGCGAAATAACAACCTCCCACCCCCATCCTAGCCTTCCCCCTGAAGGGGAAGGAACTCCAGCGCCCTCCCTTTCAAGGGGAGGGTTGGGGCGGGGATGGGTTGAGGGCACATTCAACCCCTTGAACGAGCCCTTCAAAAACCTGCTCACCCAAGGCATGGTGGTTGCGCCTACTTTTTATCGCGATTTACCTGCGGGCAAGAAACAATGGATCAACCCTGCTGATGTTGAAGTTGAGATGGATGAGAAAGCTCGCCCCATCGGTGCAAAGCTGATCGCCGACGGCAAGCCGGTCGTTATCGGTGGCACCGAAAAAATGTCAAAATCAAAAAATAATGGCGTTGACCCCCAAGCCATTATTGATGCCTATGGAGCAGACACAGCGCGCTTATTTATGATGTTTGCCGCACCGCCTGACCAACAGCTGGAATGGTCAGATGCGGGCGTGGAAGGATCATTTCGTTTCTTGAAGCGCATTTGGACTTTCGCCGAAGCTAAACAGCAGACTATGGCTTTTGTAACAAATCAAAATGTTAAGTTGAGCTTATCTTCTTCAAATGCCCCGCAGGTCATAAAGGAAGCTCGTCGCGATATACATCTGACACTGAAACAAACGAGCTATGACATGTCGAGAAATCAGTTTAATACGGTCGTTTCTGGCGCGATGAAAATGCTTAATACGCTAGAACGTACTCCCGTGTCTGGCGAGGCTGGCACTGATGGTATTGGTTTTTTGAACTATCAGGCCGAACTACTAAAGGAAGGTTTGTCCATCCTGCTACGCCTACTCTCACCCATCACGCCGCACATTGCGCAAACGCTTTGGAAAGAACTTGGTTACGGCGACGACATCTTGACTGCGCAATGGCCAGAAGTAGATGAAGCAGCGCTGGTACAAGATGAGATTGAACTAGTGATTCAGGTGAACGGAAAATTACGTGGCAGCCTGCGTGTGTCAAAGGATGCAGACAAAGCCGCTATCGAGCAAGCTGCCTTGGCTCACGAAGCGGTAGTAAAACATCTGGCGGGCGGCACTGCAAAAAAAGTCATCGTAGTTCTCGGTCGTTTAGTTAACGTGGTGGCGTAATTTCATGAGAATCGCGATCTCTCTGCTGCTGATTATTTCCCTACTTGCACTGTCTGCATGCGGCTTTCACCTTAAAGGACATGGTGGAAAGAAAGTGAACTTAGCTTTCCAAAGTGTTTATCTTAAAGCGGGAGAAACTCTTTTCGTCACTGATTTGCGCACCGCGCTGACGAATAACAAAGTGCTTGTAGCGACCAGCCCTGAGCAAGCCACGATCACCTTGGAAATTATTTCTGAGGCGTCGGACAAGCAGGTCCTTTCTCTTTCCAGCGCGGGAAAAGTGCTTGAGTTTGAACTACGCTATCTCGTCAAAATTCATGCCTATGACAGCCAATTGGATAGCTGGCTACCCGAATCTGAAATTGAACTGAAGCGCACGCTAACTTATGACGACACGCAAGTGCTAGCCAAGGAACAAGAGGAAGCGACCCTGCTCAAAGATATGCGAAGTGACGCAGTATCACAAACGATTCGACGCTTAAGCCGCGCTCGCCCACCCAAGTCCGAAAATGCGAATAAGTAGCGACGATCTACCGCGTCATTTGACCAAAGGGCTTGGCTCGCTCTATGTGATTCACGGCGAAGCCATGCTGCTCGCCATTGAAGCTGCGGATGCGATTCGCCTTGCCGCTCGATCAGCCGGTTTCGAGGAGCGCGAAGTGATTATCGCGGAGCAGCATTTCAAATGGACCGAGTTACGTAACAGCGCACAGAGCATGTCTTTATTTTCTTCGCGCAAAGTGGTTGATCTACGCATTCCCTCAGGCAAGCCCGGCGTTGAAGGCGCGCAAGCACTGCAAGATTATTGCGATAACTTAAACGCCGATACGCTGACGCTTATCTCGTTGCCAAAACTTGAAGGCACAGCACTTAAGAGCAAGTGGTTTGCCGCACTAGAAGAACACGGCACTATCATCAGCGCGGATGAAATTTCTCTTAACGCTCTACCCGTTTGGATATCCGCACGCCTGCAACGCCAAGGGCAATCCACTGACAAAGACACGCTCGAGTTTTTAGCCCAACGCGTGGAAGGCAACTTACTCGCTGCCTTTCAAGAGATTCAAAAGCTCGCGCTGTTATTTCCCGCTGGCCCACTCACCTTCGAGCAAGTTAAAGATTCAGTGATGGATGTGGCGCGCTACGACGTATTCAAATTATCTGAAGCGATGCTAACGGGCGATGCAGCACGCTATGCGCGCATCCTCGATGGCTTAAAAGCCGAGGGTACGGCCACCGTGTTAATTCTTTGGTCGATCGCCGATGACATTCGCGCCCTCGCCCGAGTCTCGCGCAGCTTGCAGCAAAGTGGCAATCTGGCCGGCGCATTGCGTGATGCCCGAATATGGGGTGTTAAACAAAAATTAATTGAGCGCGCAGTGAAACGTTTTAACCCTGTCTTTGCTGAACGCGCTCTGCGCCAGGCATCACAAATAGACAAATTAATCAAGGGGTTGCGTCAAGGCGACGTATGGGATGAATTGTTGCAATTAGGCGTGCGTTGCGCACGAGCGGGGACAAAATGAGTAGCGACATTTTGTTAGTCATCAGCAACTTCCCCGACCACGCTTGCGCAACCACTGCGGCTGAAGCACTAGTTGAAGCTAAACTTGCTGCCTGCGTCAACATTTTGCCAGCCTGCACTTCAATTTACCGCTGGGAAGGTAAAATCGAGCACGCGAACGAAGTGCCGCTCCTCATTAAAACGACCCGCGCCGCCTATCCGCAGCTGGAAAGTGCACTGCGAGAATTACACCCTTATGAACTTCCCGAGATCATCGCTGTCTCTGTTGCCGCTGGATTGCCCGCTTATTTAAACTGGGTTGCACAAGAAACCCAAACCAAGGATTAAATGAAGATGCGTTTTTTATTGCTGATGTTGTTACTGATCTCGCCACTCTCTCAGGCGGGTGGATTTTTAGATAGCCTAAATGGCTCGAAGCAGTCCGCCTTCTTACCGCCCGACCAAGCTTTCGCTTTAAGTATTGATGCGTGCGACAGCAAACGTCTCATCGCCAACTTTAAAGTCACGCCCGGCTATTACTTATATAAAGACAAAATTTCGTTCGCCGCGACGGATAGCAAAACCAGTATTGCCAAGATCAACTTGCCGCAGGGCGAATCCAAAGACGATCCCAATTTTGGCGTGATCGAGGTTTATCACCACTCTTTTCAAGCGGAAATTTTGCTCGCGCAATCTAACCCCGCTCAGCCACTCAGCCTAAACGCTAGTTATCAAGGTTGTAGCGACAAAGGGCTGTGCTATCCACCCATCGAAAAAACACTCACTGTCAATCTGGCGCAATTTGTCTGCGCTGCCCCCTCTTCTGTTTCGACCGCTTCTGTGCAAAATGAGAACACACAAATTGCCAATATATTAAGTCAGGGTAGCTTTTGGTTGGTCGTTTCGTTCTTTTTCGGTGCGGGATTGTTGCTGGCCTTCACGCCCTGCGTGTTCCCGATGGTTCCTATTTTGTCGGGCATTATTGTTGGACACGGCAATAAAATTACTCACTTGCATGCCTTCTTTTTATCTTTGGCTTATGTGCTAGGGATGGCGCTCACTTACGCAGGCGCCGGTATCGCCGCAGGTTTTTCTGGTGAGTTAATTTCCAACGCGTTACAAACGCCGTGGGTTTTGGGTAGCTTTGCAGCGGTATTCGTCGCGCTATCTCTTTCGATGTTTGGTTTCTATGAATTGCAATTGCCTAGCGCTTTGCAAAGCCGCCTCACCGATAGCAGTAACAAATTACACGGGGGGCATCTCTCTGGTGTATTCGCGATGGGCGCACTCTCCGCCATTATCATGAGCCCCTGCGTCGCTGCGCCGATGGCGGGCGCTTTGCTCTATATCGGCAAAACTCACGATGCGGTATTGGGCGGCACAGCTTTATTCGCCCTGGCCTTAGGAATGGGCGCACCACTGCTCTTGATTGGCACTTCCGCTGGCGCCTTGCTACCCAAAGCGGGTGCTTGGATGGACGCGGTCAAACGCATCTTCGGGGTGGTGATGTTAGCGTTGGCGATCTGGGTAATCACGCCCATCATCCCAATTGCGGCACAAATGGTGCTGTGGGCTGCGCTACTTATTCTTTCGGGCGTCTTCCTGCACGCGCTCGACGCGCTCCCGATTAATGCAAGAGGCCTGCAAAAACTTTGGAAAGGTGTCGGTGTGATCGCCCTCTTGCTAGGCGCGATTTACCTCATCGGCGCACTGTCTGGCGCACAAGATGTGCTACGCCCGCTCGGCAACATCGGACGTGCATCGGCTGAAAACGCAAAGACCTTGCGTTTCGAGCGCATTAAAAACCTAGCGGAACTGGATGCTCGCATCGCTCAGGCCGCCGGCAAAAAAGTGATGCTCGATTTTTATGCCGACTGGTGCGTGTCCTGTAAAGAGATGGAACGCTATACCTTTAGCGACAGCAATATTCAGGGCAAGCTTAAAGATGTCCTGTTGCTACAGGCCGACGTCACCGCTAACAATGCCGACGACAAAGCGCTGCTGCAACGCTTTCAACTTTTTGGCCCTCCCGCCATTCTATTTTTCGGTGACGCGGGTAAAGAGCTGACCGATTTTCGGGTGACGGGTTATCAAGACTCGACTCAGTTCACAGCTTCTTTAAAAAACATCGGCTTATAGTCGATTCCCTACAATTTCAGTCAAAAGATAGACAAACACGCCTATTTTCGGCAAACTTCGCCCGTGAAAAAAATTCTTGTCCTCCACGGTCCTAACTTAAATCTGCTCGGCACACGCGAGCCAGATGTTTATGGTCGCGTCACGTTGGATGAAATTAACGCCAAGTTGTCAGCACAAGCCATGGCGAACGACGCTAATCTAACTTACTTGCAAAGTAACGCCGAGGCAGAGCTGATTACCCGCGTACAACAAGCTAGAGAAGATGGCACTGACTTCATCATCATCAATCCGGCGGCGTTTACGCATACCAGCGTAGCGATTCGTGATGCGTTAGCCGCAGTGGCCATTCCGTTTGTAGAAGTACACCTCTCTAATGTGTTCGCACGCGAGGCGTTTCGCAAAGAATCATATTTTTCCGACATTGCTGTCGGCGTTATTAGCGGTCTGGGGGCGACGGGTTACGAACTCGCGCTGCAATTTGCACTACAACATTCTGTAAGGAGCTAAAAAATGGATCTACGTAAACTGAAAACACTGATTGAGTTAGTTGAAAATTCAGGCATCGCCGAATTGGAACTCACCGAAGGCGAAGAGCATGTGCGGATTTCGCGCAATGTAGCGCCAAGTCAACAAATGTATGCACCTGTTCCTCAGCATCACGTTATTGCGGCAGCGCCACAAACAGCACCTGCAGCTGCTACTGAACCCGCAGTGCCAGAAGGTCATGTTGTTAAATCACCGATGGTCGGTAGTTTTTACCGTGCGGCATCTCCAGGTGCTAAATCTTTCGTAGATATTGGCCAAACGGTTAACGCGGGCGACACCCTCTGCATCATTGAGGCAATGAAACTGCTGAACGAGATCGAAACTGATAAGGGCGGCGTGATTAAAGCTATCCTCGTTGAAAACGGCCAAGCAGTTGAGTTTGGGCAACCTCTGTTCATTATTGGGTAATCCATCATGGCTATGTTTCCACGCAAAACTGTCGCTCCCGTTAAAAAAGCGGACAAGCCTGCAATGTTTGAAAAGATCCTCATTGCCAATCGCGGTGAGATTGCACTGCGCATTCAGCGCGCCTGTCGCGAGAT
>JAUYFR010000078.1 GCA_030690855.1 Gallionellaceae bacterium | reverse complement strand
ATTTGACGGATGGGCTTGATGGTTTGGCGATCATGCCGACGGTGATGGTGAGTGGCGCATTGGCAATCTTTTCGTATGTGGCAGGTCACGCGGTATTCGCAAAGTATTTGGGTGTGCCACATATCCCTGGGGCGAGTGAGTTGGCGATTTTTTGTGCGGCCATTGCCGGAGCGGGCCTCGCGTTTCTATGGTTCAACGCTTATCCCGCAGAAGTATTTATGGGGGATGTTGGCGCATTAGCCTTGGGCGCGGCATTGGGTGTGGTCGCGGTGATTGTGCGTCAAGAAATTGTGCTGTTCATCATGGGTGGCGTGTTTGTGGTGGAGGCCGTTTCGGTGATGTTGCAGGTGTCTTATTTCAAATACACCAAGAAAACAACGGGCGTGGGCAAACGCATTTTTTTGATGGCGCCATTGCATCATCACTTCGAACAAAAGGGCTGGAAAGAAACGCAAGTTGTGGTGAGGTTTTGGATTATCACCATGCTGTTGGTATTGCTAGGGTTGGCGACGTTAAAGCTGCGTTAATCTCTTCGGGTTAATTCCCGGCTTCTTGGGGCGTCGTGTTTTTCGTAGGTTGGGATTTATCCCGACGGGATTAGCGAACCGAAGAACAAACGTCGGGATAAACCCCGACCTACGACAATTTAATACCCCGCTGCTTGCGGCGGGGGTGGTTTATTAGTAACTATTTGATTTAATTGAGTTTTAATTATTTGGCAAGCTTCGAGGAGGGCGCATGAATAGTTTGGCAGACAAATCGGTGTTAGTTCTCGGTCTCGGGGAGACTGGGATGTCGCTTGTCCGCTGGATGTTGGCGCATGGCGCAAAAGTGCGCGTGGCAGATAGTCGTAATGCGCCGCCAGCAATGAGCATGATTCAGGCCAACTTTCCTCAGGTTGAAGTGAGGTGCGGAATATTTCGCAGTGAACTATTGGACGGTATTGAGCTGATCGCGATAAGCCCTGGCATCGCTTTGGCAGAGCCGTTGGTGCAAAAAGCAATCGCACGTGGCATTCAAGTGGTCGGTGATATTGAGATATTTGCGCAGTCGCTGCCGCAAGAAAATCGCCCCAAAATAATTGCGATCACTGGCGCAAATGGTAAGACGACCGTTACCAGTATGGTCGGTGCGATGTGTCGTGCCGCAGGGCTGGATACTGAAGTGGCGGGCAACATTTCGCCTGCGGTGTTGGATGTGTTGGTGCAGCGCAAAGGCAAACATCCTGATGTGTGGGTTTTGGAGTTATCCAGTTTTCAGCTTGAAACGACTTACACCTTGAACGCGGACGCGGCAACGGTGTTGAACATCAGCGAAGATCACATGGATCGCTACGCCAATATCGGTGCGTATATCGCTGCGAAGGCGCGAGTTTTCAGAAGTGATGGACGCGGCAATGTGCAAGTGCTGAATCGTGACGACGCTGAAAGTTTAGCGATGGGTTTGCGTGAGCGTCTGATTCAAACCTTTGGCGTGACCTCGCCAACTTTGGGGAAGCATGATCTTGGAATCGAGCAAGAAAATGGTGAGATTTGGTTGGTTGAAGGCACGCGCCGCTTACTCAATGCGGTCGAGTTAAAAGTAGTTGGTATGCACAATATCTCGAATGCGTTAGCGGCGATTTCGCTATGCCGTGCAGTTGGAATTCCTATGCCGCCTTTGCTGAATGCATTGCGTGAATTTAAAGGTTTGCCACATCGCGTAGAAAAAGTCGCAGAAATTAAAGAGGTCACTTACTACGATGACTCGAAGGGTACCAACGTAGGTGCAACAGTGGCGGCGCTTGATGGATTGGGGTGTCCGACTATCATTATTTTAGGTGGCGATGGTAAGGGGCAAGACTTTACGCCGCTGCAAAATGCAGTGGCAAAACATGCGCGGGTTGCGGTGTTAATAGGGCGCGACGCGGAAAAAATTGAAGGCGCACTGCACGACTGTGGTGTGCCAATAATGTTTGCAAAAGATTTGCCAGAGGCTGTGCGTGTTTGCGCGGCTGAAGCGCAGCCGGGAGATGCTGTGTTGTTGTCACCCGCCTGTGCCAGTTTCGACATGTTTAAAAATTACGAGCATCGCGCTGAAGTGTTTATCAGCGCAGTACGTGAGTTGGAGGCGCTAGCGTCATGACGACCTTGAGTCTCGGTAGTTCGCGCCGTGGGATCGCAGAGTACGACAGTGTGCTGGCGTGGATCGTCACGGCCTTGCTAGCACTTGGGTTGGTGATGGTTTATTCCGCGTCTATCGCCACTGCTGAGGCCGGGAAATTTACGGGGTATCAACCCAATTATTACTTAATCCGCCATGCAGTATTTGTTTTGATTGGCTTATTCGCGGGCATCGTGGTGTTTCAGGTGCCAACCAAAACGTGGCAAAACTGGGCGCCGTATTTGTTTTTACTGGGTGTTGTCTTGCTGTTGCTGGTGTTGATTCCTGGCATTGGTCGTGCAGTGAATGGTAGTCGTCGTTGGCTGTCATTATTTGTGATCAATTTACAGCCGTCCGAGTTAATGAAATTTTTTGCGGTGCTGTATGCGGCTGATTACGCGGTGCGCAAAGGGGCAGTTAAAAACAGTTTGAGCAAAGCATTTTTTCCGATGTTCGTGGTGATGGCATTGGTTGGAACGTTGCTGTTGTTAGAGCCAGACATGGGAGCTTTTGTGGTGATTTGCGCGATTGCGATGGGCACACTGTGGCTTGGTGGATTCAATCTCAAAATATTTGGTTTGTTAACAGTCGCATTGCCGATGGCATTTGCCGCACTCATTTTATCGTCCCCCTACCGCTTGCAGCGCGTGGTGGGTTTCATGGACCCGTGGTCAGATCCTTACGGCAAAGGATATCAATTGAGTCATGCGCTCATTGCTTTTGGACGCGGCGAGTGGCTGGGAGTTGGCTTGGGCGCTAGCGTAGAAAAAT
>JAUYFR010000213.1 GCA_030690855.1 Gallionellaceae bacterium | reverse complement strand
CACAATGTTACAGATATTGTCGGTCTCGATTTTCGAGAAAAACCTTATTTCATGCGCCTTGCAGCCTGACAGCTCCAGAACTATTGCCCCACTACCCAACAACCAAATGATTCTGTTTGATTTTTAACCGGACACTACTGTAATTTTATGGAGGCGCTATACACCACCCACATCGGCAACACAGGGGGGTTATTGTTAATTTCACCGCGCGACAAATTATTTGTTGGCTCTTCGGATGCCAGCATGGTTCTAAAGGCAACGCCGAAGGAAGGAATAAATCAATTACACGATCAAGCGATGAAGGGATTTCGTGGCGCAGGGGTAACAGTCAATGCGCGTAACGTTGAAGAATTGGCTGCTTTCGCTTCCGTACCCAGCAGTGGCTGGTTTGTAGTAGCAAGGCTACCGACCGGTGAAGCATTCGCTCCCGTTAGCCGTTTGCGCAATTATGTTTTAAAAAATACGGCAATCATTTTGCCCCTGTTTTTTATCATCATGGTGTTTTCTATGCGCCGTGTTCTGCGCCCACTCATGAATGCTGCACGCCATGCTGATCAGATGATGCTGGGCGAAATTCCTCTCGAACCGCTCCCGATGGTGCGTAATGATGAAGTGGGGCATCTGACAATCGCGTTCAATCGCCTTTTGTCAAAATTGCTCGCAAGCCGTAGCGAGCTGGAACATATTGCACACCACGACACACTCACCGGACTGCCTAATCGCCAATTATTGGCTGATCGTATGAAACAAGCATTGGCACGCGCACAGCGTAGCCAAGGGCAGGTTGCCGTATTATTTTTGGATTTGGATGGATTTAAACCAATTAATGACGGAATGGGGCATGAAGCGGGTGATGCCGCTTTACGGGAGGTAGCCAAGCGCCTAGGTGGCGTAATGCGCCGCGAGGACACCTTGGCTCGCATGGGTGGTGACGAGTTTGTGATTCTGCTGTCCGATTTGAATGAGAATGTTCGAGATGCGGCGGAGTTGGTGGCAAATAAATGCCTGGAAGTATTCCACCAGCCTTTTGTTATTCATGATAAGTCGTGTCAATTGGGAGCCTCCATCGGTATCGCCCTCGGTGATGGGGAATGCGCTACTGACAAATTATTGATTGCGGCTGATCAGGCAATGTATCTAGCTAAGGAGGCGGGGCGCGGACAATTCTCCTGGTCAGATGAATGCAAACTCTGTTCAGGTGGTGACAAAAAGCATCCCTGTCGCGTACTGAATGTAAGTCGTCAAGCTATCTCCCAAAATTCCGCATAACGGCTCTTCTGTTCAATCCAAGCATACTTGGACAAGGTTTGCGTACATCCAACATTACATTTCCTGCCCTTTATGAAGGGTAGCTTAGGAGAGGCGGATTCTGAATATGGCATGTCGCTTTCGGGTTAGTTACTGACCGATACGACGATAGCGATTTTGAAATTGCTATGACTGCAACGTCCACATTTGAAACGCACAAAACTATTCGCTGTTAGATGATTCGCGATTTGGCGAATCTGCGGCAAGTGGGTAGCCATTGTTTGTTTCGCTCGGTAGTTCAAAAAACAGTCTAAAAGATTTTGAGACGCACTCAGCCGATGGCTGGGATAATTGCGCATGACTGATAACCTCTCCACTCCCTCCGTAGCGCCTAGCTTTTCGCCAGACGCATTTTCTAAACTACCGTTATCTCCCGCCATGCTGGCGACTTTGCAGCAGCTTGGTTATTTAACGATGACGCCGATTCAGGCGGCGAGCCTGCCGATTTCCTTGGCAGGGCATGATCTTATTGCGCAAGCTAAAACGGGTAGCGGTAAAACCGCCGCATTTGCACTGACGCTGCTCACCAAATTAAATCCGCGCCGCTTTGCTGTGCAAGCAATGGTGCTGTGCCCGACGCGTGAATTGGCGGATCAAGTCACGCAAGAGATTCGCCGCCTTGCGCGTTCGGCCGACAACATTAAAGTTATTACTTTGTGTGGTGGCTCGGTGATGCGTCCGCAGCGAGAAAGTTTGGAACACGGTGCGCACATCGTAGTTGGCACGCCGGGGCGCATCATGGATCACTTGGAGCGCGGCAGTTTAAAACTCGATGCTTTGAATACGCTGGTGCTGGATGAAGCTGATCGCATGTTGGACATGGGCTTTTATAACGACATCGCTTTCGTGGCGGAGCATTGCCCGCTTGATCGTCAAACGTTACTTTTTTCTGCGACCTATCCCGACGGCATCGCACGTTTGGCGCGACAGTTTTTGCGCGAGCCGCAGGAGGTTAAATTATTAGAGCAACACGAAGAAAGCAAAATTCGCCAGCGTTTTTATAAAGTGGATAACGAATCACGCTTGTCGGTGGTTGCGGCGTTGCTACAACACTTTCGTCCGGTGAGTACCCTTGCGTTTTGTAACACCAAGCAACAATGTCGCTCTTTGCTAGAAGTGCTACACGCGCAAGGAATCAAGGCGCTCACGCTGAATGGTGATATGGAGCAGCGCGAGCGCGATCAAGTGTTGATTCAATTCGCTAATCGTAGTTGCTCGGTGCTGGTGGCAACGGATGTGGCGGCGCGTGGGCTTGATATTGCGCAATTAGAAGCAGTGATAAATGTGGACGTAACACCTGATCCCGAAATTCATATTCACCGCATTGGACGTACCGGTCGTGCCGATGCCGAAGGCTTGGCGTTTAATCTGTGCAGTCCGAATGAGCGTAATCGCATCATCGCCATTGCGCAGATGATGCGCATTGAGCCCGATTGGCAAGACATCGCCACCTTAGAAAATACCGATGACTCGCCGCTGATGCCGCCAATGGTGACGCTGCAAATTTTGGGTGGGCGCAAAGAAAAAATCCGCCCTGGTGATGTGTTGGGGGCGCTCACCGGCGAGGCAGGCTTTACCCGTGAGCAGGTGGGTAAAATTACCGTGACCGACTTAACGACCTATGTTGCCGTGGTGAGAAACATTGCCAATGAAGCGGTGCGCAAATTATCTGCGGGCAAGGTGAAGGGCAAAGTGGTGAAGGTGAGAATTATTTAACTTATTGATTATATTGAGTTATTGTTTTTCTATCTGCCACAACTCGATGCCACCTCGATCCAAATACGTAAGGTAAGCGCGCAAATCAAATTCCAGTTGAGGATAGTTTGGTTCGATGTGTTGGCATAGTTGGTAAAACGCTTTGTTGTGCTCGCGCTCTTTTAGATGCGCTAATTCATGCGCCACGATCATCTGCAAAAATTCCGCTGGCATATCCTTGAACAAAGAAGAAATGCGTAGCTCGCGCTTGCTAGTTAACTTGCCTCCTTGCACGCGAGAGATGCGCGTGTGCGTGCCGAGCGCGTTGTGTAGGTCATGGAGCTTGTTATCAAACATCACTTTACTCAGTTGCCCAGTGCTGCGCAGGTAGCGATCTTTCATTTGCAGCACAAAAAAATAGAGTGCTTTGTCAGTGCGTACCTTGTGTGCTTGCGGATATTTTTTCTGAAGGATCTCGCCTAATTTGTTTTGCGTAATGAGCAGCTCAATTTGCGCGACGAGCGCGGCAGGGTAGCCAGCAAGATAATTGGGCGAAGAGGGCACGATTATTTTCGTAGAGGATCAAGCAACGAGGACAGCCCGTTGTGGTCAAGTTCTTGCATCAACTGTAAGAGCAAGCCAATCTCGCCAGGCGGGAAACCTTTGCGCGCGAACCAGTTGAGATAGTTACCCGGCAAATCGGCGATGACTTTTCCCTTGTACTTGCCGTAAGGCATGGTGCGAGTGAGTAGTAGTTGTAAATGTTCAGGGTTCACGTTTTAGGCGATCAGTGGCAATGGGGCGGCAAGGTAGGTAGCGTAGAAGACCTTGTCAAGTTTTAGGGCACCTCTAATAATTCAAATTCTGTCATTCCGGCGAAGGCCGGAATCCAGTTCAGAAAAAAGTTCCTTGCGTGGCAAGGGCAAAGCCTCTTTTAATAAAACCGCTGGATTCCGGCCTTCGCCGGAATGACGAATTATTAGAGGGGCCCTTTACGAAATTGGGCGCTTCTGCGTTAGACATTCCCCCTGCAAGCCTTTAGACTTGCGCACTTTTTTCACGGCACGAATAGCATGTCCGACAATATCGAACAAACCCTCAAAGAACCCGCTGCCGTACCGCGCGATTTGATTTCGCGCGAAGTGGCGCGTCGTCGTACCTTCGGCATTATTTCTCACCCTGACGCAGGCAAAACCACGCTGACTGAAAAACTGTTGCTGTTCTCCGGCGCGATTCAAATGGCGGGCACGGTCAAGGCGCGCAAGAGCGGCCGCCATGCCACCTCCGACTTTTTAGAAATTGAAAAGCAGCGCGGCATTTCGGTTGCCAGCTCGGTGATGCAATTTGAATATCGCGACCACGTGGTGAATTTGCTCGACACCCCCGGTCACCAAGATTTCTCTGAAGATACCTATCGTGTGCTGACGGCGGTGGACTCCGCGCTGATGGTGATCGACGCCGCTAAAGGTGTGGAGGCGCAGACTATCAAGCTGTTGAATGTGTGCCGTATGCGTAACACGCCCATCATCACTTTCATGAATAAGATGGACCGCGAAGTGCGCGATTCACTCGATTTGTTGGACGAAGTGGAATC
>JAUYFR010000193.1 GCA_030690855.1 Gallionellaceae bacterium | reverse complement strand
TTCTCTGTGAACTCTGTGGCTTGAATTGAGGTTTCTAGGTTTATTAGAACAATATGATTATATTGGGAAATATAATTATTTTCTTCTTCGTAATACTAGTCTCTATACGCGCCATTTTGTGTTGTTGAGGTGTTTGTCGGTGGGCTTGCCTTGGATGGTACTCCCATCTAAAAAAATTAATAATCTGATACATGCCATTAATTTAAAACTCCCCCTGTACCCCAAACGTAAACGGAATTACCAGCGGATAGACTTCCTCTTTCTGCGTGTAGTTGGGGTCGTAACGATAGCCCGATAGATTTTTACGAAAATAGACGTTGTTCAATTCGTAATACACATTCAGCTTCCATGTGTTGTAAACGTAGGTTCGATCAAAGCGTAAATCGAGGCGGTGATAGCCAGGTAAGGTGCCTGAGTTTACGGCGGCGTAAGTGGGAATGTAACGCCCGTTGCTGTCTTGTGTGGTGCCAATCACTGGGGTGTAGGGTGTGCCGGAGTGGTAGTTCCATTTCGCCCCCAGCGACCAATCATCATTCAATTTGTAGTTGGTGACTAAGGTGGTGTTGATAGGCTGATCGTATTGAAAACGAAATGATTGGCCTGTGATGTCATTTTGTCGATGTGAGCGGGCGAGAGAAACAGCTAGCCAACCAGTGAGATTTGAGAGGCCATCTTTTTTTACGAGTAGCTCCGCGCCGTAGGCATTGCCGCTGCCGCCGTTGATGTAGTTGAGCGTGGTATCGCCGAGCACTAAATTGCTAAATTTCTTGTAGTAGGTTTCCGCTTTCCACGTCCAATCGTTTTCCAGCTTTTTGGTGACGCCAACGACGCTGTGTTCCGCTAATAAATGGTTGAGATTCGGGTTGCCAAATTTTTTGGAAATTTGCTGTCCTGATGGAAGTTGATTATGTTTCCCCCAACCTGCGGTGAGTAGCGTTTGCTCGCTCCACTCCCACTCAGCCCCGAGGCGGGGTTCGGTGTAAGACTTGCCGAGGTAATCTTCACCACTATGATGCATGCCGCCAATCAAGGTGAGCGCGGGTGAGATTTTTGCGCGATCTTGCGCAGAAAATTCCCACGCGCTGTTGTTAAAACTATCGACTAACTGTTCACGTGTTGCGCTGCTTAAATCGCAGTTTGGATTGAACTGAGAGCAAGTTGTTTTAATGAAGTCTGCATTGATGCTGGTTTTGTTTTGGCTTAAATTTGTGCCGATCCCTAACTCATGATTTTCAGCAATGGGAATGCGCACAAACTCGCGCAGTTGCTTGATGTCTTGAGTAATGGTGATGTTGCCTGCCGAGGCGAATACGCCATTGAAGTCGCTGGTGATGTGTTCGACGGCAAATTTATTTTGCGAGTTTGAAAACTTCGCATCCCATACCGCAGCCTGCATGGCATAGCTATCGGAGAAACTTAAATCACCGCTGAGAATGGGTTGCTGTTTTGCGGTATCCGAGCCACTGCCGATATTTAATTTGAGTGCGTCAGCGGCACCGAGCAAGTGAAAAGTGAGGCGATCAGTTTCATTCAATTTCCAAATATATTTCCCTTGGTAGTCACTATAAACAGGTACTTGTAGCGTGACGCCCTTTTGTTCAACCTGTTTGATGAAGAGATCAAAGTAGCTACGTCGTGCGGCGAAGTAGGCGGACTGATTTTCTGCGGTGGGGCCTTCTACCAAAAAATCGGCACCGATTAAATTGATGTTGAGTTTTCCGCCCAAACGATCAGAACGTGGGTCACGTAGCGCAACATCAATGATCGCGCCGGTGACATCGCCAAAGCGCGGTGCGAAGGCGGCGCTGTATAAATTGAAATCTTGAATCAAGTCGGCATTGAATACGCTGATGCCACCGACGTGAAAAATTTTACCAACGGGCAGGCTGTCCACGTAATACAAATTATCTTGTGGGCCAGAGCCGCGCACGGCGGGTGCGCTGCTATTGGTGGAAGCTACACCGGGTAAGGATTGCAGACTTTTGAGTGGGTCGCCACTCGAGCCCGCCACGCGGCGCATTTCAGTGCCTGTCATCACCGATTTGCTCACGCGATCTGGGCTGCGGTCGGCGCGTACAACAATTTCTTCGAGCAAGGTGGCGGAGGGTAAATAAAAAATAGGGGAGGGTGCGGCTGCTCCAGATTTGAGTTCGATGGGGATGCTAATGGGCGAGGCGCCGCCTAAGGTGGCGGCAGTGAGCGTGTAACGTCCGTCTGCGGGAAGCGTTAATTCAAAATGCCCTTTGTCATCTGAGCTGGCAGTAAGCGCTTCATTTTCTCGCACCACAATGTAAGCGCCGGATAGTGGTTTGCGCGTACCTTTTTCTAATACTTGGCCTTTGATCGACCATTCGGCGGCATCGCTGGTGGTACTAAAAAGCAACGCTAAAAATAATATAACCATTTGATTGTATTGATTTTTCATGATTTCAAATATCGGCTTGCTGTTTAAAGGGGCTGTGTTCATTTAATTCATCGATATACATGGCGACGCCACGCGACTCGCGTTGTAGAAAATCTTCCACGGCATTGGCAAAACGCGGATCAGCGATCCAGTGCGCCGACCAAGTCGTTTCGGGTAAAAAACCGCGTGACAATTTGTGTTCGCCTTGCGCACCGCCTTCGAACAATGGGATGTTGTGCTCAAAGCAAAATTCGATGGCTTGATAATAGCAAGCTTCAAAGTGCAATCCTGAGTGAAATTCTAACGCGCCCCATGAGCGACCAAACAGCGCTTCTTGATGATAAAAGTTAAGTGCGCCAGCAATGGGTTGGCCGTCACGCAGGGCAATCACCAGCAGAATATTTTCACTCATGCTCGCACTGACACGGCGGAAGAAATCGAGATTCAAGGCTTGCGGTGAGCGATATTGTTGATGGGTGTTTTCGTAACAGCGCTGATAGTGCAGCCAATGCTCATCAGTGATTTGCTTGCCAGTAAGTCTCTCAAACGTAATGCCCGCCTCTTTAACTTTTCGACGCTCTTGTTTGATGCGCTTGCGTTTATCGTGGCTCATGCTGGCGAGATAGGCATTGAAATCAGCGAAGCCAGTATTGCGCCAGTGAAACTGTGTACCTTGCCGCAACATCATGCCCTGCGTTTGAATTTCTTTTGCCTGCGCTTCGGGGGGAAATAAAATGTGTAGCGATGAAACGCCAAGCTCTTGGGCAAAGCGAATTGCGGCTTGCAGTAAAGCGGCGCGTAGCTCGGGCGTGGCGGCGAACAGGCGATTGCCAGTGGCGGGTGTGAAGGGCACTGAGCTTTGCAATTTAGGGTAGTAGCGCAGTCCTGCGCGTTCATAGGCTTGCGCCCAAGCATGGTCAAACACGAAGTCGCCCCACGAGTGATATTTGAGGTAAAGCGGCATTCCTGCGACCAAGACTTCCTCTTGCCACAGGGTTAAAAACCTCGCTTCCCAGCCTGTTTCAGAAACTGCGCAGCCACTGTCTTGCAGCGCTGATAAAAACTCATGTTTGAGGAAAGGGTTGCTACCGGCGAGTTCATTCCACGGTTGGCGCGGAATTTCTTTGATGGATTCAAATATGCGAAGCGTTGGTGCTGATGGCACAGGGTTTTCCTTTGGAGGGCAAAAATAAAAATGCCGCAGTAAATTGCTTGGGTATAATTTATCCCTATGAGAACAATTGAGCAACTAAATTTCCAAAACAGTTTTGCCAAGTTGGCGCAGACATTTTATAGCCGTGTGCCGCCAACGCCTTTATCTGCGCCCTACCTTGTTAGCTTTAATGCAGATGCCGCTGTGCTAATTGATTTACATCATGATGAAGTTAAGCGTGCCGAATTCGCAGAACACTTTATTGGCAATCGTTTGTTAGTGGGAAGTGAACCTCTGGCGATGTTGTATGCCGGTCACCAGTTCGGACATTTTGTGCCGCAACTCGGTGATGGACGAGCCATCATGTTGGGTGAAGTAAAAAATCGAGCGGGCGAAAGCTGGGAGATTCAACTCAAGGGTTCCGGTTCAACGCCGTATTCGCGTAGTGGCGATGGCCGTGCAGTGTTGCGTTCTAGTATTCGCGAATATCTGTGTTCGGAAGCGATGCACGGCTTGGGCATTCCCACCACACGCGCTTTGTGCATTGTGGGTAGCGATGAGGAGGTGTATCGCGAGCGCATTGAAACGGCTGCTGTTGTTACACGCATGGCGCCTTCGCATATTCGTTTCGGTTCGTTTGAAGTTTTTTATTACCGAGATCAAAAAGGGCCCCTCGCGCAATTAGCGGATTATGTGATCGCTAATCACTATCCAACTTTGCTTAATGAGCCAGATAAGTATGCGAAATTTTTAGATGAAGTGGTGGCGCGCACTGCCAAATTGATGGCGCAATGGCAGGCGGTAGGCTTCGCGCATGGCGTGATGAATACCGACAATATGTCGATTCTCGGACTGACTTTTGATTACGGCCCCTTTGGGTTTTTGGATAACTACAACCCCAGCTACATCTGCAACCATTCGGATCATGGCGGGCGTTATGCTTATGATCAACAACCGCGCATTGGCTTATGGAACCTTAGTCGTTTAGCACAAGCGCTGACGCCGATCATTTCAGTGGATGAGGCCAATGCTGCGTTGGCGAAATATGAAGCCATTTATGCGGGGCATTATGTTGAGATGATGTGTCTCAAGCTAGGCTTGCGAGATACTCAGCAAGCAGATTTTGAGTTGGTTACTGGCTTGTTAGAAATCATGCAGGCGAATCAAATTGACTATACGAATTTTTTCCGCGCATTAGGCAATTTCAATTCAGCCCCAGATTCCATTAACGCCGCCTTACGCGATCAGTTTATTGATCGTGCGGCGTTTGATGCTTGGACAGCGAACTATCGCCATCGCTTACAAGCAGTGCAGAGTGATGATGCTGAGCGCAAGGTGCGGATGAATAGCGTTAATCCGAAATATATTCTGCGTAATTATTTGGCGCAGGTGGCGATTCAAAAAGCTGAAGCGTCGCGAGATTTTTCAGAGGTTGATCGTCTGCTCCATTTGCTCAAACGTCCCTTTG
>JAUYFR010000178.1 GCA_030690855.1 Gallionellaceae bacterium | reverse complement strand
AATTCCTTAGATAAAACGCATCGAGAGGTCGATTGCTTTTACGTCTTTTGTCAGGCTGCCAATCGAGATACGGTCAATGCCGGTTTCTGCAATGGCACGCACGGTTTGTAAGTTAATGCCGCCTGAGGCTTCGAGTTCCGCCCGACGCGCGGTGAACTGAACTGCTTCGCGCATGTCATCGAGATTAAAGTTATCCAATAAAACTAATCTTGCGCCAGCATCTAAGGCTTCACTTAGTTCACCCATGTTTTCTACTTCGATTTGCACTGAAGTCTTGTCTGATGCAACTTGAAAAGCTTTTTGCAAGGCAGCGCGAATGCCGCCCGCCGCCATGATGTGATTTTCTTTAATCAGTACCCCGTCGAAAAGTCCGATGCGTTGGTTGTGCCCGCCGCCTACGGTGACCGCAAATTTTTGCGCCATGCGCAATCCGGGAAGTGTCTTGCGTGTATCCATAATTTTCGCGCGAGTGCCGCGAGCGGCCACAACAAACTGGTGTGTCAGTGTTGCGGTGGCGGAAAGCGTCTGCAAAAAATTTAAGGCTGTGCGCTCAGCAGTGAGTAGCACTCGCGCATCGCCTTTGATCTCGCAAAGTTTTTCATTTGGTGCGACTTTTTGCCCCTCGCGGACAAACCAATTAATGCTGCAATGCGAATCGAGTATTTTGAAACAGGCGTCGAACCAAGCGCGGCCACAAACAACCGCGTGTTCGCGGGTGATGACGGTGGCATGTCCATTCGAATTTTCTGGCACGAGTAGTGCCGTTAGATCGCCGCCGCCAATATCCTCAGCCAGCGCAGCGATAACGTTGGCTCTGATAATCATGGCTTGTTCGGTATTAATTGGCATGTTTTCTAGGGTGAGAAAAGTACGCGGAATTGTATACAAAGAAATGAGAGTAATGTGTGTAACTTGAAATATTTAAAACTGGCCCACATATCGTTTTATACCGAAATTTCCTTAAAGGAGCTCACATGCGTTTTGATAAATTTACGACTAAGTTGCAACAGGCATTATCTGATGCACAAGGTTTGGCCGTTGGTGCAGACAATCAATTTATAGAGCCACAACACTTGTTGCTGGCGATGCTTAATGACGCGGATAGCGGGGCTGCCTCATTGCTGGCGCGGGTAGGGGGCAATGTGAATGCGCTGAAGGTTGCCTTGAGCGACGCGGTGACGCGTTTGCCAAAAGTAGAGGGACACGGTGGTGAGGTGCAGGTAGGGCGCGATCTTTCGAATGTGCTTAATCTCACCGACAAAGAAGCACAGAAACGTGGCGACCAATTTATCGCCAGCGAAATGTTTTTGCTCGCACTCACTAATGACAAAGGTGAAGCAGGACGTTTGTTGAAGCAGCATGGCGTATCTCGTGCGCCCTTGGAGCAAGCCATCAACGCCGTGCGTGGCGGTGAGTCGGTCGGTTCGCAAGAAGCTGAAGGTCAACGTGAATCACTGAAAAAATATACGCTCGATCTGACTGAGCGCGCACGTCAGGGCAAGCTCGATCCTGTGATTGGCCGTGATGACGAAATTCGCCGTGCGATTCAGGTTTTGCAACGTCGCACTAAGAATAATCCGGTGCTAATTGGTGAGCCGGGCGTGGGTAAAACCGCCATCGTCGAAGGTTTGGCGCAGCGCATCGTAAATGGTGAAGTGCCGGAGTCGCTTAAAGGTAAAAAAGTTTTGAGTCTCGATATGGCCGCCTTGCTAGCGGGTGCGAAGTATCGTGGCGAATTTGAAGAACGCTTGAAGAGCGTGCTCAAAGAATTAGCCCAAGATGAAGGTCAAACCATTGTGTTCATCGATGAGCTGCATACGATGGTGGGAGCGGGCAAAGCTGAAGGTGCGATGGATGCCGGCAATATGTTGAAGCCCGCTTTGGCGCGAGGTGAGTTGCATTGCGTTGGGGCAACCACGCTGGACGAGTATCGTAAATATATCGAAAAAGATGCCGCGCTAGAACGCCGCTTCCAAAAAGTATTGGTGAATGAGCCGAGTGTTGAATCCACCATTGCGATTTTGCGCGGCTTGCAGGAGCGTTATGAATTGCATCACGGCGTAGAAATTACTGACCTCGCCATTGTTGCAGCAGCTGAGCTTTCTAACCGCTACATTACTGACCGTTTTTTGCCAGATAAGGCGATTGATCTGATTGACGAAGCTGCTGCGCGCGTGAAGATGGAGATCGATTCCAAGCCCGAGGTGATGGATAAGCTTGAGCGTCGTTTGATTCAACTGAAAATCGAGCGCGAAGCAGTAAAGCGTGAGAAAGATGAGGCCTCTAAAAAGCGTATGCAGTTGATCGAAGAGGAAATCAAAAAACTTGATCGTGAATATGCGGATCTTGAAGAAATTTGGAAAGCTGAAAAAGGCGCGGCGCAAGGCACGGCCAATGTAAAAGAAGAAATTGAGCGCGTGCGTGCTGAGATGGCGACGCTGCAACGTGAGGGCAAGCTGGATAAGGTAGCCGAGCTGCAATACGGCAAGTTGCCACAACTTGAAGCCAAGTTGAAAGAAGCGGCGCAGCGTGAAGCAGAAGGCGGCGGCCAGAAAAATAAGTTACTACGCACGCAAGTCGGTGCGGAAGAAATCGCCGAGGTGGTGAGCCGTGCCACAGGTATTCCGGTGAGCAAAATGATGACGGGTGAACGCGACAAATTGCTCAAGATGGAAGATAAATTGCACGAGCGCGTGGTGGGGCAAGATGAGGCCGTGCGTTTGGTCAGTGATGCCATTCGTCGTTCACGTTCAGGCTTGTCTGATCCGAACCGTCCGTATGGTTCATTTTTGTTTTTGGGCCCAACCGGCGTGGGTAAAACCGAACTGTGCAAAGCGCTGGCTGGCTTCATGTTCGACTCGGAAGATCATCTCATTCGTATCGACATGAGCGAATACATGGAAAAGCATTCTGTGGCCCGTTTGATCGGTGCGCCACCGGGTTATGTGGGTTATGAAGAAGGTGGCGGCTTGACCGAAGCAGTGCGTCGTAAGCCTTATTCCGTGATCTTGTTGGACGAGGTGGAGAAAGCGCATCCCGATGTGTTCAACGTGTTGCTACAAGCTTTGGATGATGGTCGCATGACGGATGGTCAAGGTCGCACCGTGGACTTTAAAAACACGGTGATTGTGATGACCTCAAACTTGGGCTCGCAGATGATTCAGCAGATGTCGGGCGATGATTATCAAGTGATTAAATTGGCGGTGATGGGCGAGGTGAAAACTTATTTCCGCCCTGAGTTTATTAACCGCATTGATGAAGTTGTGGTGTTCCATTCTCTGGATGAGAAAAACATCAAGTCGATCGCCAAAATTCAATTGCAGTATTTGGAAAAACGCTTGGTGGCAATGGAAATGAAGCTAGCGGTGAGTGACGCGGCATTATCTGAAATTGCCAATGCAGGTTTTGATCCAGTTTATGGCGCCCGCCCACTCAAACGCGCCATTCAGGCTCAGCTTGAAAATCCATTGGCGAGGTTGATTCTGGAAGGAAAATTCGCCGCCAAAGATACGATCAAAGTGGACTGCAAAGGTGGTGTGATGAAGTTTGAGAAGTAAATTCAATGACAATTAACGGAAGTGGGAGTCTAGTTAAATCAACAAGTTAGATTCCCGCTTTCGCGGGAATGACGAATTGTTAGAGATGATCGCTAGTCAAATTGCAGCGGGATTCCGGCTTTGAGGTTTACCCGCACCCCACTAAAGGGTTAAGCCGAAAGATATCTGGAAGTGATTCACAAAGTTATTTAGAATCGTTGAAAAAATAACCTCAGGTGATACTCTTGATGTCAGACGCAGATTCCGCTAAACACCCCCTAAAGCTTGTTGATAACTTAATTGAAAAATGTTCAAAAGAGGACATCGTAGATGCTGCTCGCTTGCTGGCATTAAATGTGGCGCACTATCAGTCAAAATATGGCGCGTTATCACTGGAAGAAACACTTGCGATGTTATGTGAGGACTGCCCCCAACAACGTCAACTATCTGTAGATGGCGCACAGATCTTAGCGAATGTGCTTGAAAGCTTCGTCACTGAAATAAGAGTATCTAGGCATTAAGCCCTCCTCGAAGTGAAGCGGGTTTAGTCCACGTCACTTTGTGTTTAACCACTATTCACTTTTGCTGCCCTTGCGCGTAACTGCCCGCAAGCACCTTCGATTTCCTGCCCTGCAGAATCACGTATCCGAACAAGAATTCCTTGGCTATTTAGTGTGTGCGCCATCTGTGCAATGCGCATTGCTGATGGGCGGCGATAGTCGAGTCCTGGAACTTCGTTGAAGGGGATGAAGTTCATCACAGCGTATTTTCCTGAGAGGAGTTGAGCGATTCGTTGCAGTTCGGCATCGCTATCGTTCACATTCTCCATTAAAGTCCATTGATATTGCACGGGGTAGGCGGTTGCGCGCGCATACGTTTCGGCGTGTTCCACCAATTCTTCGATGGCGATCTGCGGCGCATGAGGCAGTAATTTTGCGCGTAGTGTTGCATCAGTGGTGTGGAGTGAAAGGGCGAGTGCGGGCTTGACTGATTCCTGTGGCAAGCGTTCGAACACGCGTAGGTCGCCCACGGTAGAAAAAACTAAATTTTTGTGGCCGATGTTGCCTTGTATGCCGAGAACATGAATCGCTTCGAGCACGTTGTCGAGATTGTGAGCGGGTTCGCCCATGCCCATGAATACTACTTTGTTCACGGCGCGGCGTTTACGTGCAAGGACGACTTGGGCGACGATTTCTGCGCTGCCGAGATGCCGTTGCAAGCCCGAGCGACCGCTCATGCAGAATACGCAGCCGACGGCACAGCCCACCTGTGTTGATACGCACAGCCCTCCACGCGGAAGCAGTACGCTTTCTACCATCTGACCATCAGCTAGTTTTACTAATAGTCGTGCAACTTCTTCTTCGGCGGGATATTCGCCATGAAGTTGAGCGAGCCCATTCAACTCGGCCTCAATTTCAGGCAATTTGTTGCGTAGCGCAAGCGGGAAGAAAGTTGCTGCGGGGCTGTGTTTTCTGTCATACGAACAAACTTGGCTCCAACCGCGTAATAGGCGATCTTCATGGCAGGGTTTAGTGCCGAGCTCACGTAGTCGTTGGCGAAGTTGTTCGATGCGCATTGAAAGATTGGGGGGTATTTATGAGGAGCTTGTTATCTTACTCGAGCGCTACGGTGCTTGCAGCAAGGATGCGATAAAGCGAGATTTTTTAGAAAAACACGCGTCTAACTGCTCCTTCTCTCTTGCAGGGCACACTCCTTCTGTAAGGCTCAACTGCCGTTTCTAGGATAAACTTGCGCTATGCAAATAAAATTTATTCCAGCTTCTGAGTCGCACCCTTCCAGCCTGCTGCGTAAAGTGGCGGCGCTTGTCATGATGGTTGCACTAGCAGCGCTTGCGTTGATGTTTTCTGCAATCTTGTTGGCCGCCATTTTTATTATTGTCATCATCGGCGGTGCTTATTTGTGGTGGAAAACGCGCGCAATTCGTAAGCAGTTTAAAGCACAGATGCAACAGGCTGCCTCGGCACAAAACACAGCCTCGCGGAACGATACCTTCGCGGGTGAAATCATCGAGGGAGAGGTGGTTCGTGTTGATGAGTCTCGTATAGTGGGTAAGTAGGTGCAGGGCGCGTAAA
>JAUYFR010000174.1 GCA_030690855.1 Gallionellaceae bacterium | reverse complement strand
GTCTGAATTTTCAATGAAGACGCAAGGCGTGCCATGGGAGAGTTCTTATGGCGTGTTCACCCTTGGCTTGGTGTTGGTCGGTTGGCTGACCTACGAATTTTTGAAGTTTCTTGAGAAGCGCGAGAAGTCGAGATAGTTTTTTAAGACATCGCCACGCGCCAACATTCTTGAACGTGTGCTTCAACGCAGTCCACAACTTCTCCGTCGATTTTTCCGCTCTGCACCTGCTCTTTCAAGATAGGCAAAATTTCTTCCGGTTTGAGTGAATCCCGATAAGGTCGGTTTTGCGCTAAAGCTTGAAATACATCGGCAACGGCGATAATTCTGGCTTCAAGTGATAGCTCTCCCTCGTGTAATTGATAAGGGTAGCCTGAGCCGTTCACCCGCTCATGGTGTTGCGCGGCCCACAGGGAAATCTCTTCCATCCCTTTGATATTTTTGAGAATTCCGTAAGTGTCAAAGCTGTGGCGACGCATGCTGACATTTTCTGATAGGTTGAGCTTGCCCGGTTTGTCCAGTATTTCGTCGGGCACGCGGAGTTTACCGATATCGTGTAAATAGCCAGCCAGTTCGAGCATTTCGCAGCTTCTTTCGGGAAGTGAAAATAATCCACCCAAGTATCTGGCCAAGCTGGCAACGCCATCTGAATGTTGTTTGGTAAAAGGACTTTTCGCATCGACGATATGAGAGAAAACCTTGACCAGTCCTTTCAGTTCGGCAAACTCCATGCCACGTTCGGCGGAGTGTGATAGCCAAGATGACATATATCCGCTGATTTGTTCACCTTCCAAGGCGAACCAAAAGCCATCTGAGTTAGATATTTCGAGGAAGGCATCCACCAGTTCGGGGTTGAACCAATCGCCACGTTTTTCTAAAATTTTACTTCTGATTTCATCTTTGCCTAGCAGAATATCCTGATGCTGAGCTTGCACCCCCAGCGCTAGCACATCCACTCGATCTGCCATGTAGATGCAATTGGCGTGCATTTTTACCGCCAAGGGAATATCGAGATGCTTAAGCTCAGACCAGTGAGTGTGGTGATAAAGCACCGTGTCGGACAAGTGTTTTAACAGTGGGCTGGAAGCAAGCAGTTCGGCGCCAATCCTACAGTGATCTGATTCCTGTTCCCATTCAAACTGGGCCAATTGGGAGTGTACGTATGTGGTGGAAACGCCGCTGTCATGCAGGATCGCCGCCTGAAATAAGTCATCGAGGTCTTGTCCTTTCCACCCTAATTGCTTGCCGCATTCGGCTGCCATATAGGCGACGCGTTTGCCGTGGTGGATATGGGTGACGCCAACCAAGTCCAATGCATCGGACAAAGAATAAATTGCTTCATGAAGATTGACGTTATAAACGGACATAGTGTGTTCCTTGGTATGCGTTGTTAGTTGACTGGAAATGCACTAGGGAATCTCAGCGTCGCCCATGCGTGTCAAAATAATATCAGTCTTGCGCAACAGCCCTTTTGCTTCACGGCGTTTATCGTAATAGCGTGGGTTGGGTACCATCGCGGCCAATTTTGCAGCTTGTTGTGGAGAAAGCTGAGCAGCGCTAATCCCGTAGTAATGTCGTGAGGCAGCCTCTGCGCCAAATACGCCATTCCCCCACTCGATCACGTTCAAATATATTTCAAAAATACGCTGCTTATCCATCATGCCTTCAAGCATCAGTGTAATGAGCACTTCTTCGCCTTTTCGCCACGGCGTGCGTTTAGTAGAAAGAAATAAATTTTTCGCGAGTTGCTGGCTGATGGTGGAGCCACCCGCTACGATCTTGCCCTTCTTCATGTTTTTTTCGTAGGCCTTTTGGATGCCTTCCCAGTCAAAGCCTTCATGGTCAACAAATTTTGCGTCCTCGGAAGCAATCAACGCGCGCTTTAAATTTCCGGAGATTTTTTTGTAGGGCACCCACTGATGTTTTAATTCAGCATCAGGATTTTTATCCTGCATCACTTCCAAACGATCTTCCATGAACGAGCTGGAGTGCGGGTTGTGATCAATCCACCACCACACATGCGCAGCGATCCATGCCTGATACATCAGCATAAAAACAAACAGCGCCAATAAAATGCGCCAAGTCCAGTGCCAGATTTTTTTCATCATGCGCGTAATTGAGCGAGAACGGGGGTGGTGTCAGGGCGTACTTCGCGCCATTTAGTAAATGCTTCGGCGGCTTGTTCCACCAACATGCCCAAGCCATCTGCGAGTTGTGCCGCGCCTTGTGCGGCGGAAAATTTTAGAAATGGCGTTTCTTTGCCGTACATCATGTCGTAAGCGAGTGCGTCTTTATTAAACAGGCCGGTAGGGAGTGGCGGTAATTCATCGCTCAAGCTACTCGATGTGGCATTGATAACGAAATCAAACGACTTGCCGGCAAGGCCTTCATAGCTGCTGGCGAATACCGTACCCACATTGGGAAACTGGCTGGCCATTTGTTGCGCTTTTTCCACAGTGCGATTCGCGACCGTGATAATCGCGCCGGAGTTGTAAATCTGCCAGATCACGCCATGTGCTGCTCCGCCTGCGCCCATTAGCAATACTTTCTTGAAGAGAAATTTGCGAGCTAAGTTTTG
>JAUYFR010000171.1 GCA_030690855.1 Gallionellaceae bacterium | reverse complement strand
CCCTATCCAGCACATCCCGAATATCCCGCGCATAGGCCTCCCCTGCATCGGTCATGACTAAACGTTGCTTAATCCGATGAAAAAGCGCCCTGCCTAAAAATTCCTCCAGCAAACGAATTTGCCGGCTAACTGCGCTTTGCGTGATGTTTAACTCTTCCGCCGCACGAGTAAAACTAAGCTGCCGCGCAGCCGCATCAAAACACTGTAAAGCACCAAGAGAAGGAAGAATGCGTCGCATAGACTTCATGAGTTTTAGGAATGATGTAATCAGAATACATCGCTTGAAGTGAAAACGAAATCATTCCAGACTGGTCACTCTATTGAGTACGCATAAATAGGCGGTAGGGCGTACTCGAAGCTCTGTTGGGTGATGGCTTGTTCACCCAATAACACCGTAGGGCGTACTCGAAGCTTTGCGTGCAACTCGAAGAGTTGTTCAGCGAAAGCGCAGTACGCCAATTTTAGCGATGTGCACGAATGGCGATGGCACGATGGCGCATTGCGCTTCGCTTCGAATGCGCCCTACATGACGCCGCACACCTCACGCACCCACTCACATTCATCAAAAAGGTCTTGCCAAAATGGAACAGAATGTCTTTGCAACATCCCAGCTTGCTCAATTACTGATTCGTGTTGCGGGTGAGGAGAAAGCGCAGCAGCTCTTTGCCATGATAGAGGTAGACCCACGCTTGCTGGGCGCGTCAGATGCCCGCGTAAGCCGTGGCCTGCTTGCCCAAGCGATGAATATGCTGTTGTTTGCACAAAATCTGGCTGCGGTGCCTGAAGGCGCTCGCTATATGGCAGAGAAACTGGCTGCGGGCGAAAAAGTACTGTTTGACCATGGCGCTTTGCGTACCGTTGATGCGCCACGCACCGGTGCTTTGCCGCATGGTGAACTGGCATTTAAACGCATTCTGGAGCCGCTTGGTTTTGCGGTGGCCAATGTGTATCCGCTTAAAAAACTAAAAATGACCGGCCGCGCTTACTGTCATCTTGACTTACCCGAGGTGATTTCGCAGTTTTTTGTTTCCGAATTGCACGTTGAGCAGTTTTCAATGAATTTCCAGATTGCTGCTGAGCGCGTGGTGCATAACTCGCGTGATCCGCTCAAGCCCGAGCATTTAAGCCTGCTGGCTCAATTAAGCGAGCATCACTCGCTGAGTTTTGACGATGCCGTTATCCTGTTGCCAGCCTTGGTCGGCTGTTTTGATGTGCAGCATGAAGTGCCGCATATGGTGGATTACGAAACACTACTGGCAGAATCCGCCGAAATGGCGTGGATCAGCACCGAAGGCAATCGCTTTAACCACGCCACAGATCGCGTGCCGCAGGTGATTGACCTCGCCGATGAGCTACGCAATAAAGGCTATGCCATCAAAGACAGCGTGGAGATTTCCGGCTCAGGCGCGGTGCGGCAAACGGCACTGAAAGCGGCTATGGTGCAGCGGATTTTCCTCGATGAAAAAAACCACCCCATCACCCGCACCGTACCCGGCTCTTTCTACGAATTTATCAGCCGCGATACGCTCCCCAATAGCGATGTGCTGGATTTGCGCTTTGATGCATCCAATGCGCAGGGGATTTTTAAGATGACGGCAGTGGCTGTGGCTTAGCTTGAGTAAACCCAAACCTTAAAACTCGAAGCTTCCCCCTTTGTAAAAGGGGGATTGAGGGGGATTTGCCTTTGTGTGGCAATGCAAAATCCCCCCTAGCCCCCCCTTTTTCAAAGGGGGGAACAAGTATCGTAGGGCGGGTGAAACCCGCGTATTTTCTAAGCATTGCTCGCGGGTTTCACCCGCCCTACGATAAACCTATACTTGTAAGTATGTAGGCAAGCACCTTAGCCACCCAACATCCCATCACCAGCCAAGATCTATGATCCCTCGCCTCTCTAAAACACCAGCACCACAGTCTCTCTACCTCGATTTCATCGCGGAATTACGCTTGCGTGGTTTTGCAGGGGAGATCAGCAGCCGGCTTGCAGATCGCACCGTTTTGGCGACGGATAATTCGATTTATCAGCTTTTGCCGCAGGCCGCGGTGTTCCCAAAACATACGGACGATGTAATCCGCGTGGTCAAGCTAGCCAGTGAGCCGCGTTTTTGCTCCATCAAACTTTACCCACGCGGTGGCGGCACGGGGACCAATGGGCAGTCTTTGGGAGATGGCTTAGTCGTCGATCTCTCCAAAAATATGAATGCCATTCTGGAGATTAACGCCGAGCAGCGTTGGGCAAGAGTGCAATCTGGCGTGGTAAAAGATCAGCTCAATAAGGAGCTAGCCAAACACGGGCTGTTTTTTGCGCCTGAGCTGTCTACGTCGAATCGCGCAACAATTGGCGGGATGATTAATACCGATGCCAGCGGCCAAGGCTCCTGCCTTTACGGCAAAACGCGCGATCATGTGCTGGAGTTGGATACCGTATTACTAGACGGCACGCTTTGGCATTCGCAACCTTTAAGCCATGACGCGCTAGCAGAAGTCTGTGAGCAAGACAATCTGGTTGCGCATGCTCACGGCCTGATCGCCCAAATCCATAAAGATCATAGCCAGCAAATTACGGAGACCTTTCCCAAGCTCAACCGCTGCCTGACTGGCTACGACTTGGCGCATATTTATAATGATGCTGGCCAGTTTGATCT
>JAUYFR010000170.1 GCA_030690855.1 Gallionellaceae bacterium | reverse complement strand
GGTCGCTGCCCTCTCTAACTCGCACCAACATCATCACCGCGGTTTCCTCCCTGAAGGTTTGTCAGACGCCTGCCCCACTGAGGGTCAGCGCATGTTGTTCGGGCTGCGTTTGAGGGCAGGCATCTGACAACCCTAAACCGAAGCCGAAGTACATACCCCAACATTCATTGCCACAAAGCAGTCATTTAAGTTGATCGCGACCAGGTTAATAGTTGCGATCAACTTTCACTCAAATTTCTGTTTGCTCTGCCATCTCTAACGCATCGTCAACCTCAATACCTAGATAACGCACGGTACTTTCCAGCTTAGTGTGGCCGAGCAGTAGTTGGACCGCCCGCAAGTTCTTGGTACGTCGATATATCAACGATGCTTTCGTTCGTCTCATCGTATGCGTACCATAGCTCGTCGTATCCAAGCCAATCTCAGTAATCCACGAGTGAACAATGCGCGCATACTGCCTTGTCGATATGTGAGGCGAATCATGAATGCGGCTGGCAAATAGGAAGTCTTCCGATCTCAACTTTTCTAACTTAATCCAATTGTTCAGCGCATCACGAGTTTGGTCAGTGATTTCAAATTGAACTGGTCGCTGAGTTTTTTGTTGCATGATGATTGCGCGAGAGGCAATGCGATCCCCATGTGAGATGTCTCTCACTTTCAGTTTTACTAAATCACACGCTCGGAGTTTGCTATCGATGGCGAGGTTGAATAGTGCAAGTTCACGAATACGTTCGCCTAACTGAAGCCGCACTCGAATCGCCCAAATATCTTTTAGCTTAAGAGGCGCTTTTTGCCCGATTAGTTTGCCTTTATTCCATGGCTCACGGTGATGAGTTGATGTACTGGTTCCCATGATGTTCTCCTCAAAAATTAAGGGATCATCACTTTGCGCGCATTTAAATCACATTGGAAATTGGATGGACATTCTCGAGTAACATTGGTTTGAGATGTGTGCCGTTTATTAGGACGGCATGTTACTCAGCTATATTTTTATATCAACTATCAATAAATGCAAATTTGTACTAACATATTCGTATGAACATAAAATTTGAATGGGACGAAGACAAGAATCTTCGTAACCAGTTGAAGCACGGTGTCAGTTTCGACTTAGCTCAGCACGTCTTTGATGATCCATTCGCGTTTTCATCACAAGATCGCCACGAGAATGGTGAAGAGCGATGGCAGACAATTGGCACGGTTGGTGGCATTGTGGTTTTGCTAGTGGCGCATACCGTGACTATGGCGGATGGTACTGAAATCATCAGGATAATTTCGGCTAGACGAGCTGACAGAAATGAAAGGAATCGCTATGACAAACAAACTCACTGAGGCACAAATGGCAGAGGTCAAAAAATTAGCCAAGATGACAGAGGAACGAATTGACTATTCCGACATCCCGCCTTTAAACGATACGTTCTGGGCTGGTGCGGTCAAGAACCCGTTTTACCGCCCAACAAAGCAAGCTACCACCGTTCGTATCGATGCGGATGTTCTTGCTTGGCTAAGATCAAAAGGGAAGGGCTATCAAACTAAAATAAATGGTATTCTTCGTGAAGCGATGATTCATGAAGTGACAGACCGCCATGAGTACTGATTTATAGCAACTAAATTGGCAACTTTTTTGGCAACTCTTAAACGAATACAAACGAAAAAGCCTTAATTATCAAGGGAGCGAATTCGTTAGAATGCTTGTGAATTCGTTATGTAACAGGTTCAAATCCTGTCGCCCCGACCAATAAAACAAATGGACTTATGACTTCACGGTTGTAAGTCCTTTTTGTTTTTTTATATCTCATGGGTATATGCAGGGGTATATGAAAAATTCGCTAGGCATAAATTGACGAGTAGTTATTTTCTTGGGGATTGTCACGACATTGGCGAATTTCATGCCCAAAAAGTCTCGCCAAGGACTAAGTAATTAGGTCGCTAGATAGGGGACGGTCGCGATGTCGATGGTTATTCGTTCTCCGGAGTGATCCGGCCTTTTCATTTGTAAGTAGAAGCCTGCTAAACTCCAAACATGAATATCAAACTTCTCTTTTTAAGCCGCTTCCGTTTTGCGATGGAAGCTTTTTCTGACTTGCTGGCGCACAAGTGGAAGCGCAATTTCTACTTGTATCTCGCTATCGCATTTACCGTGTTTGCTTTGCTGGATAGCGCTTTCTTGCACATCGCTAGCGGTATTCGCACCGTAACGTTTGATGCGATGGTGCGCTACCGTTTGGCGCCGCCCAAGCCAGATCCAGATATTGTGATTGTCGATATTAACGAAGCAAGTTTGTCAGCGATGTCGAAGCAATATGGCCGCTGGCCGTGGCCGCGCAAGGTGCTGGGTGAATTTGTCGAGCAGGTGGAAAAGCAGCAGCCGCAGGCGGTAATCTTCGACATTATGTTTAGTGATGCAGATGTGTTTAATCCAAAGAGTGATGCGGCGTTTGATGCGAGCATCGCGAAAACGAATAACACGTTTTTTCCGATGTTGTTATTGGGCGACTCGGATGACAGTTTGCGCCAAGTGAAAATTTCACAAATCCCCGGCGTGCTGCCTGCGGCAGACGAACCGCAGGATATGGAAGCGGCAATCAATGTGTTGATGCCGCATTTCAAATCGGTGATTGAGGGGGGGCGTTTAGGTACGCAGAACGTGATTCTCGATTCGGATGGCGTGGTTAGAAATTACCCGGTATATTCAGAGGGTTATGGATTTAAAGTGGCGTCAATGCCGGCGCGTTTGGGGCGTGAATTTAATTGGCCGGAGCCTTCTACCGATCACATGTTATTGAATTGGCGCGGCAAGCCGGGAAGCTACCAATATGTGGGTTTCTCAGACGTTTATCAAGCAACTGCTACAGGCCCGCGCCCTAAAGATGAATTTAAAAATAAGATACTTATCATCGGCTCGACGGCACCGAATTTGCACGATGTTCGCGCGACTCCAATGGCGGAAATGCACGCCGGCGTAGAAGTGCTAGCTACGGCCATCGACAACTATAAGCATGGTGATTCACTGCGTTTTCCCGAGGGGCGTATCTGGTATTTGTTGATTACTCTGGCCATTATTTGGCTCACAGCTTGGGCGTTTAGTCGTGAAGATGGACGTGGCAATGTCGATAAAATTTTTAGCCTTTCGCAGATTATTTTGATTGGTTTTTCTTTCGCTAGTATTAATTTTAGTAACACTTATATCAACCTTGCGGGTCCGGTGATGCTGGGCATCGCTTACTTTACGCTGGCGCGTTTGTACGCAAGGGCAACTGAAGACGCGCTCGAACAAAATATGGTGAAAGCGGCTGTGTCTCGTTCGGGGGCGCTGCAAGCGACGCTGCTGTTGCTACGTTTTGATCCTAAGCGCAATGTAGTGACCGAGGGCATGTTAGGAAAAATTCGTCTTGGTTTGAAGCGTATTGGTACGGCGCAAAAAAGCGTTGAGGTGATTGTCGGTTCTCAGAAAGGGATATGGGGACTATTCGAAAAAACGATTGCTATTTCTTGGGTTGCCGATGCTACTGATGAGGTTACGCAGCAAGCCATTGAAGAAGATGTGAGCTTGGTATTGAAAGGCTTGCAGCCATTATTACGCCGCTCACTTTTTAACTTGGACGGCGCGGTGAGTCAGGTGCT
>JAUYFR010000152.1 GCA_030690855.1 Gallionellaceae bacterium | reverse complement strand
TCTGGCGAGGATTGCTCATAGATTAAGCAATCCATAAAACCCTGTGCCACCCACCAAAAATTGCGCGTCGTTGCTGGTACGCAGTTTGATACGGTGACCATTGCTGCCTGCATCGCTTGCAGCGCTTCTGCGGGTTGATCTTTGCGCAACCATTTCAACAGGGCTTGCTGGTATTGCATGCGCGCCGCTTTAAGGTAGGTAGACACATCATCTACGCTCGCTATTTGCTGCGCGGGAGAGGGAAGCGGAATTTTTAATTCTGGAAAAAATAGGTCCAACTCGAAAGCGGCCTCAACCCCACGCGCTTGGTGAAGCTCCTGATATTCAGAGAAAAGGCGCATCGCAGAAATAGCGCCGCCATGGGCGACGGCATCTAAGTATTGCTTCAGCCCTTGCAGTGCTTTGCGCAACACATCACTCAAGGAAGGTGGCACGTTAGGTAAGGCAGATAAAGTTTGTAATACGCTAAATATTTCTCGGCAAAAAACCACTGCGCCTTGTAGCGACAACACCTGCAACACACCTTGCATGCGGTGTATTTCAGTCATCGCATCGCTCAACGCGACAAAGTTTGCTTTAGGTGCGGCGAAATAGCTTTCCAACTCCCGACTGACGGTAGCGAGGGAGGCCTCTAGCTCCGTTTTTGCCGACAGTAGTGGAATTAAATTAGCGGACATTATTGATAAATCGACCGATTATAGTTTGAAGCCAGAAACAGAGTTATTGAGTTCATGCGCTAATTTTTCTAACAGCGCGACCGAGGCGCTGGTGAGCTGTGTGCCACTCGTGGTTTGCACGGTAATTTTTAAAATATCTTCCATCGCATGCCCCACTTCGCTCGCCATGTCGGTCTGCACCTGTGTCGAAACAGAAATGCTATTAACGAGATCAGCCAACTCGCGGGTGGACTTTTCAATTTCACGCAATGACTGTCCAGCAGCATCAGATAGTTTTGCACCATCGACCACGCCTTGCGTACTTTTTTCCATCGCAGCAACTGCGTTTTGCGTATCCGCTTGAATCGTTTTAACCAATGAGCCGATTTGCTTGGTCGCTGCGGCAGAACGTTCCGCCAAGCGTTGCACCTCTTCCGCCACCACGGAGAAGCCTCGCCCCGCCTCACCTGCTGACGCGGCTTGAATCGCGGCGTTAAGCGCAAGTACGTTAGTTTGTTCGGTAATGTCAGAAATCAAATCAACGATTTCGCCAATCTCTTGCGAGCTTTCACCCAACCTCTTGATTCTTTTTGATGTTTCTTGAATTTGTTCGCGAATACCGTCCATGCCGGCGATGGTATTTTCCACGGCACGCGCGCCTTGCTCCGTCACGCTCAACGTTCTGCGCGCCACTTCGGCAGATTGCGTCGCACTGCTATCCACCTCTTGAATCGACTTGCTCATCAACTCAACCGCCTCACCCGCCTCACGAATTTGTCTGGCCTGGCGCTGTGCCGCTTCCGACAAACCCGCCGTTACCGCGCCCGCTTCACTGGTGGCTCGCGCCACCTGTTGCGAGGCCGCACTCACCCCTACCACCAACTTACGTAATTCATCGGTGGTGTGATTAACGGAGTCGGCAATCGCTCCCGTAATATCGCCGGTGACCGTTGCCTTCACGGTGAGGTCGCCATCAGCCATATCCGCAAGCTCGTTCATCAAGCGCAAAATCGCGGCTTGGTTTGCGCTATTACTACGCGCAGCCTCTTGCTCACGACGACGCGATTCAGCCAAATATACGTTAGAGAGAAGCAACAAAAACAGCATCACCAAACCACCCGACAACCACATCACTAGACTGGTAATGCGATCAGAGGAAGATTGCTCGTAGCTGCTCACCAAGCCTTGCACCACCGCAAGTAATTGGTCGTTTTCTTGCAAGATGCGCACGCCACCTTGATGCGAAGTCAGCACATCTCCCGAATTCGCCGCGATAAATCCAAGCACGAGCTGATAGGCCTCAAATTTAGTTTTGAGCGCTTGCACATTGGCATCTCCAGCGGGCATCTCATTCAGCAAGGTTTGCGCGGCTGTTGTTTTATCGACCAGTCCCGACAGCTCTTTGGATGAAGAGGAGGCGAGCACCAATTGCACCGAGCCTGCGATGCGCTCAATCAAACGAGCCAAACGCTCTGCGCGTTCTTTTTGCGAAGTTACGGCACTCTCGGTTAATTGCGTAGAAAGTTTGATTAGCTCACTCTCGTCTGCCGCCGCCTTTTTCAAGGTTTTCATCAGCGCGGCTGATTTGCCTAAGGTATCCAAATCGCTTCCCGTACGCACCCAGAGTGTGAGTAGTTTGTCCAGCAATTCGCGAGGCCTGCCTTCGGTTGCGGGGAGATTGTCTCCCCCTTTGTTGAGTACATTCACAATCGCTGAAAATTCAGCCCGGGTTGTTTCTAGGCGATCGAAAGCCTGAGAGTCACCGGTAAAGCTAGCTGCCGTTTCTTTCGCTAATCGCTGCGACAACATCGACAGTTTCGAAGACAGAGCAACATAGCGGGTCCCATAAGCAGCCTCTTGTTTATCAAGAAACGCGGCAATCGCGGTAACGATCAAAAATACCAACAGCAAAGCTGTTAAAACAAATAATTGCCGATCAAATGACTGCTTGCTAAGCCATGGCAAATAAAACATCTTTTCAGTAACATCGTTTTTTGCCGTTGCGTCATGATTGCTGATAATTTTTTTTGAAAAATTGATCGGTAACTTGAAAGCCATTTCTAATCCTTCTGAGTGCTTATTGCACGCCAATATGTAAAAATTCGGGACGATTTAATAGGGCAACTACATCAAGCTTGCGCCACTTCTGTCCGCTACTGTCTAGCAAATAAATTTCTCCGCCTTCTTCGCTTTGCGCCCACTCTTTAGCGTTGCGTAAACCCAAGACACGCGTCACTAATAGTCCTGCACTAAAGGCATATTTTTGCCCCAGCAACAGCACTCGCGATGCACTGTCTCGCACGGTTATTTCATATCCTAAAAATGCGGCCAAATCAGTCACGCTATAGAGATTGCCGCGCACATTAGCTACGCCACAGAACCAAGGCTGGGCTGAGGGTACGTGCGTCAAGGTTGGCACAGGCAATGCCTCACTAATGTCGGCCATGTCCACCAA
>JAUYFR010000136.1 GCA_030690855.1 Gallionellaceae bacterium | reverse complement strand
AATAAAACCGGCAATCCCGGCATGAGTAGCGCGGGCATGGGAGATGTATTAACAGGCATGATCGCCGCCTTCATCGCACAAGACTTGAGTGCAGATGAGGCACTGTTGCTAGCCGTACATTTGCACGGTGCGGCAGGCGATGCACTGGCAGCACAGCAGGCCACAATTGGCATGAGTGCGACAGAAGTGACGGAGTGGGCAAGATACTTAATTAATCAATGGATTGCATGATATTTTTTGCAATAATTAAAAAGGGCTAAATTATGACCGCGCCATCTGAAGTCCTTACCTTAATCGAAAACTTCGAGCGCAATCTCGATGCCTATCGCGGTGGTAAATACAACGAAACCCAAGTTCGGCGCGACTTCATTGATCCGCTTTTCAAAGCCTTGGGCTGGGATATGGACAACAGCACGGGCTATGCGGAAGCCTACCGCGACGTGATTCACGAAGACGCCATCAAAATTGGTGCCTCCACCCGCGCACCGGATTACAGCTTTCGCATCGGCGGGCAGCGCAAATTTTTCCTTGAAGCGAAAAAGCCCTCAGTCAATATTAAAGATGATGTCGAACCTGCCTTTCAACTGCGCCGCTATGCGTGGTCGGCAAAATTACCGCTCTCTATCGTCACCGACTTTGAAGAATTTGCCATCTACGATTGCCGTCAAAAGCCCAACAAAAATGACAAGGCCAGTAAGGCGCGTTTGTTTTATTGCACCTATCGCGACTATGCAGAAAAGTGGGACGAAATCGCGGGTATTTTTTCCAAAGAAGCCGTGCTTAAAGGCTCGTTCGACAAATACGCCAACACCAGCAAAGGCAAGCGCGGTACAAGCGAAGTGGATGGCGCGTTCCTCGAAGAAATCGAAACTTGGCGCGACTTATTAGCGCACAACATCGCCCTGCGGAATGCGGAATTAAGCCAGCGCGACCTCAACTTTGCCGTGCAGCAAACCATCGACCGCATCATCTTTTTACGCATCGGTGAAGATCGAGGCATCGAGCCTTACGGCAAACTCATGGCGTTGCAGAATGGCGCGAATGTTTATGCTCGTTTGCGGCAGATGTTCCGCGACGCGGATGACCGCTACAACTCTGGCCTATTCCATTTCAGCAAAGAGAAAAATCGCAGCGGCGCGGCGGATGAGCTGACATTACATTTAGAAATTGATGACAAGCCGCTAAAAGAGATTTTCAAAAACCTGTATTACCCCGATTGCCCCTACGAATTTTCCGTGCTTGGCGCAGATATTCTCGGCAGCGTGTATGAACAATTTCTCGGCAAAGTCATCCGCCTCACCGCAGGCAATCGCGCCGTGGTGGAAGATAAGCCGGAAGTCAAAAAAGCGGGTGGCGTGTTTTATACCCCCGCCTACATCGTGCAATACATCGTTGAGCACACCATCGGCAAACTCTTGGAAGGTAAAAACAGCAAACAAGCAGCGGGCATTAGCGTTCTTGATCCGGCTTGCGGGTCGGGATCGTTTTTAATCGGTGCGTACCAATATCTGCTCGACTGGTATTTGACGCGTTATGTGGAAGAAGGTGCGGAGAAGAATAGCAAAGGCAAGGCCGCGCGCATTTACTCTGCCGTTCATGGTGCATGGCGGCTGACCTCAGCAGAAAAGAAACGCATTTTGCTAGAGCACATTTACGGCGTGGACATTGACACGCAAGCGGTGGAAGTTACCAAGCTTTCGCTACTGTTGAAAATGCTGGAAGGTGAATCAAACGAATCGCTAAACAACCAGATGGCGCTTTTTCACGAACGCGTTTTGCCGGATTTGGATAAAAATATTCAATGCGGCAACTCACTCATCGGGCCCGATTTTTATGACGGGCAATTAGATTTCGATGATGAAACCGTGCAGCGAATTAACGTGTTTGATTGGCAGGCAGCGTTCCCGCACATTTTCCCCTCGCCCGCTGGCGGGAGAGGGAGGAGCGAAGCAGAGGGAGAGGGCGGTTTTGATGTGGTGATTGGGAATCCGCCTTATGTCGATTCAGAATGGATGTCTTCATATGCACCAAAGGAGCGAGCATATTGCTCTAATCGGTATGCATCTGCCTCTGGGAACTGGGACATTTTTTGTGTTTTTATTGAAAAGGCATTGGCACTAACTCGTCCGCACGGAATGGCTAGCCTTATAGTACCAAATAAGCTTGGGTCGGCCAGCTATGCTACAGGTGCGCGTCGAATTCTGACTAACGATTGCCGACTAATATCCCTGCGCGACTTCTCATCTGTTCCTGTATTTCCAGTAGCCGTTTACCCAGTTATATTTTTGGCAACAAAAGAGCTACCACTCAACACAAAGGTAGCAACGTACGAGCGAATGAATGTCGACTCTTCTGGAAACATAGAAGTAAGTGAAGTAGCTTGTCTAGCCTACAAAGAGTATTTTGGAAACGCGGAACAAGGGTGGCCAGTGTTTTCAAGGCTGAATGGCATTCAAATAGTTACAAAACTGAACTCAAAATTCCCTCGATTAGATAAAGTCGCTACTGTATTAGGGGCCGCAACTGTCGCAGAAGCCTATCTCATTTCACCCTTGCTTGAAGATGACCTTAATGGAACAGGTTTCCGATTTACCAATAGCGGCACAATTGATAGATATTCAATTCGTTGGGGTGTTTCTGATTGTCGATATTTGAAACGATCATATCGTTATCCACGTTTATCCTCCGTGGATTTGAGTAGCGTTTCTAAAAAGCGAGATGCACAGGCAAAGACCCCGAAAATTATTATTTCTGGAATGACAAAAGTGCTGGAATGTGGCCTCGACATGAAAGGCGAATATGTTCCAGGAAAGTCAACATCAGTGGTGTTTTTTGACGGCGATTTGAGATATTTAGTAGCGCTGATGAATAGTAAATTAGTAAATTTTTATTACGACACAGTATTTGGCGGTAATAAATTGTCTGGTGGCTATCTCCGCATTGGCCCACCACAATTATCGACAGTCCCAATTGTCAACATTGATATTGCTAAAACTCAAGAGCGAGCCGCCCACGACAAACTCGTCGCCCTCGTGGAAAAAATGCTCGCCCTGCATCAACAACTCGCCGCCGCGAAAACGCCGCAAGACACTACGCTAAAGCAACGCCAGA
>JAUYFR010000132.1 GCA_030690855.1 Gallionellaceae bacterium | reverse complement strand
GGTCGGGTCAATGCGCTGCATGCTCGCTGGCATGCCGCACCAGATCAAAAGCTACGTTTTGAGGTGAAAGCGGCGTTTGAAAATTTGTCTGCACTCAGGGTAGGTGAATTTCCGGGGGTTGCTGGACTAACAGGTGAGATCAATGGGACTGATAACAATGGCGAGCTGACGATTGACTCGCGTAATTTGCGATTGGATGCACCAGAAATACTGCTTGCCCCGATCGCACTGGAGATATTTAAAGTGCAGGCTGGATGGCAGCGAAAAAAGGAAGATTGGGATTTGAAATTTAACAACCTCTCTCTAATGAACGAAGATTTGCAAGGCACTGCCTATGGTCACTACCAAACGAAGGGGAGTGATTTTGGAGTTGCCGATATTACTTTAAATCTCAGTCATGCATCTGTTTCCAAAGTGGTGAAATATTTGCCCAAAAAATTATTGGGCGATGCCATGATGAATTGGTTAAAGACGGGGCTCGTCGCGGGTAATGCCGAAGACGTGTTGTTGCATTTACGAGGAGACCTAAAAGACTTTCCGTTTCCAGAAAGCAAATCCGGCCTCTTTCAAGTTAAGGCAAAAGCGAACGGACTAGTTGTTAATTACGCACCCGAGTGGCCCCGTGTGGAAAACGGGATAGCCACCTTGTTAATAGAGGGGACGCGCTTGCAAATCGATGCCACAGAGGCAACGTTAGCGGGCGCGCATGCGCAAAAAGCAAGTGTGACTATTTCTGATTTTACGAGCGCAGACGTCAAGCTAAAAATTAGTGGTGAGGCCATCGACGAAACAAAACAGGGATTAAACTTTATTCAGCATAGTCCAGTGCGAGGGTTTATCGGTGGCTTTACGGATAGTTCGGTTGCACAAGGTGAGGGCAAGCTCTCGCTCAAAATGGATATTCCACTCAATGATAAACCTGTCACCTTCAATGGCCGCTACGAGTTTTTTGATAACGAAATTAGCCTGAGTGAAACGATTCCGGTAGCGCATAAAGTGTCAGGAGAGTTGCAGTTTACTGAAGCATCATTGCAGACAAAAAATATCAACGCGCAAATGTTAGGTGGCCCCGCCAATCTCGTTATTCAAACTGAAGCAGACGGCACGCTTAAAATAAAAATTAAGGGTAAGTCAAACATAGAAGCTTGGCGAAAAATCAATGCTCATCCGCTGTTGCAGTCTTTAAGTGGGGGGGCAAATTGGGTAGCGGATACTACGGTGAAGAATAATCGTTTCTCGGTTATCGTAAGCTCAAATCTGCAAGGGCTGGGCTCTGATTTACCAGTACCCTTGCTAAAGAAGGCAGAGGAATCAATACCATTAAAATTTGAATTAAGCAGTGAAAATGTCGCGCAAGATTTGGTGCGGCTGCAGTATGGCGAAGTGCTTAACGTAAACTTGATACGGGCTGATGATGTTAAGGGTCAGCGACTTGTTAAACGAGGTTATATTAATTTAGGGGCGGTGAGGCGGATTCCAAGCAGAGAAGGGCTGTGGCTTTCGGGTAGTTTGCCATTGCTTTCAGTGGAAAGCTGGGTCGATGTATTAAAGCGTATGCCTAGCTCATCAGTTGCTTTGCCAGAACTAGAGGGTGCTGATTTAACAGTGCAAAAACTGGTGGGGTATGGCAGCACCATAAATAGCCTGAATGTACGAGCACGAAATCGTAATGGCGTGATGACGGCACAGATGGTCTCGAAAGACCTGAATGGAGAAATTAACTGGTTCCCTCAAGGAAAGGGCAAGCTGGTCGCACGCTTTAAAAATATGGCGTTAGGTGATAAAGACGCGGTAAAGAATGAGAGCCCATCAAAAGTTGAGCTCAATAAAGTAGCGAATAAATCTACCCCCCCTCCTATCATTCCAACGATTGATGTCGCGGTCGATCGGTTTAGCTACCGTGGCAATTTATTGGGCCGATTAGAGTTGCATGCGAGTCAATTTGAAAAAGATATTTTGTTGAACTCATTCCGCTTAACAAATCCTGATGGGACATTGCAAATGAACGGAAAATGGGGCGCGTCGCCTGCGCAAACTCACCTTGCGGCTAAGCTCTCGCTCACTGATATAGGCAAGGTGTTGAGTAGATCGGGGTATCCCAATACCGTAAAAAATGGAACTGGCACACTTGATTACGACATGACTTGGACTGGCTCACCAGCGCAGTTTATGACAGCAAACTTAGACGGCTATTTAAATTTGAACATGGCTCAAGGCGAATTTAGTAAGTTAGATACAGTGGGGGGCAAAGGTTTTGAATTCAAAAATGTCAGCGGCATCGCGAAAATTAGACAAGGGGTGCTGGTTACCGATAATTTAAAAATCAACGGAACGCTAGCGAATGTGGGTCTCGCAGGTCAAGTTGATCTAGGTCGAGAAACCCAAAATTTACGTGCCAGCGTGATCCCCAACATCGGTAACGGTGTTTCCTTGCTGGCCTTCGCAGGAGGCCCAGCGGTTGGTGTGGTTGTTTTTATCGCGAATAAAATATTGCGTGATCCGCTCGATAAGTTGGCATCCTTTGAATACAATGTCACAGGCACGTGGGCTGAACCCAAAATTGATAAAGCCGGACAAGTGCAAAAGTCTCCCAAATAGAATAAGTTATTTGAAAGCCGCAGATCATGTCTTCTCTAAATCCTAAAAAAATTCGTGGCGCTCAACCGCAAAACACATTCAAGGTGGCTGCGGTACAAATGGCATCGGGCCCAAAGGTAGCAGGAAACTTGAATGAGGCGCGTCGATTGATCGAAAAGGCCGCAGCGCAAGGCGCAAAGCTGGTGGTGTTGCCAGAATTTTTTGCCATTATGGGTATGGCCGAAACAGATAAATTTGCGGTTGCGGAGCAGTTTGGCGTGGGGCAAATTCAAGATTTTTTGAGTGATACCGCGCGTAAAAATAAAATTTGGCTGGTTGGTGGTTCAATGCCAATGAGCGGCAGTGTGTCCAGCAAAGTGCGCAATAGCTGTTTGGTTTATAACGATGCGGGTGAACAGGTTGCACGATATGACAAAATTCACCTGTTCAATCTCGATCTCGACACCGAACAATATAACGAAGCCAGCACCATCGAGGCTGGTGACAAAGTGGTGGTGATTGACAGCCCCTTTGGGCGCATTGGATTGGCAATCTGTTATGACTTGCGCTTTCCGGAATTATTTCGCGCAATGCAGGGCGTCGATATTATCGTGCTGCCCTCCGCCTTCACTGCGACTACTGGTAAGGTGCATTGGGAGCCATTAATTCGCGCTCGCGCAATTGAAAATTTAAGTTACTTCATCGCAGCAGCCCAGGGCGGTTACCATGTGAATGGACGCGAAACGCATGGTCACAGCATG
>JAUYFR010000130.1 GCA_030690855.1 Gallionellaceae bacterium | reverse complement strand
TCCTCCACCTGATAACGATAGTCGGTTTCAGAAATCAGCATGCCCGCAACGAAAGCGCCCAGCGCCATCGACAATCCGGAATATTCGGTGAGGTAGGCCAGCCCTAGCGTGAGCAACAATACGTTGAGCATGAATAGCTCGGAAGATTTTTGCTGAGCGACCAAATCAAACCAAGGCCGTAGTAAGCGTTGCCCGAAAATCAGCAAAATACTGAGCAAGATAATGGCCTTGAGCATGGCGTAGGCGATGGTTGCGCCCATCTCGGCCGGATTGCTTCCTATCGCGGGAATGATGATGATGAGTGGTACGACGGCTAAGTCTTGAAACAACAGTACGCCCATGATTTTATGGCCGTGCGAGGTATTCAGTTCGGCGCGTTCAACTAGCATTTTGCTGACGATGGCCGTTGAAGACATCGCGAGCACTCCGCCTAGCGCCAACCCCTCGCGCCAGTCGAGATCAAAAAATAAAGAGGAGAGCATGACCAGCAACATGGTGAGTGCGACCTGTGCGGTGCCCAAGCCAAAAACAATACGCTGCATGGAGCGAAGGCGGGCTAAGCTGAACTCTAGGCCGATACTAAACATGAGGAAGACCACGCCGAATTCCGCCAGATGGCGTGTTTCAGGAGCGTCCGGTATCCAGCCAAGTGAATGCGGGCCGATTGCGATTCCCACGATGAGGTAGCCCAGCATGGCCGGCAAATGCAGAATACGACACAACACCACCGCGCCAACAGAGACGGCAAGTAATACTAAAACGAGTTGGAGTGCGGTATGCATTAATTAATCGGTATTGCTATTTTAAATTTTTGACCAGTGATGAAAAATAAATAACTCAATAAAAACAAAGTGTTGCATGTTTTTCGCAGTAAGAAGCGGCTTTGGCACGCTACATTATTGTGTTCACTTACTTAGGTTGATTTGTCACAGAAGTAATTTCTGAGTCAATGATGCCTCATTTTTGCAGGCTTTCAAAGGTGTCGCGCGAGTTTGAAAGCGATTTAAGTATTCCGTTGAATGAGGCTCATCTAATATATTTGCAGAATGCCGATAAATTGTTTGAACGGCAAAATGGTTTAGGGTAGAATCGCGCCTCTTTGAAAAACTGGTTGGAGTTGAGTCATGGCAAGAGTCTGTCAAGTAACGGGAAAACGCCCGATGGTGGGTAACAATGTTTCCCACGCGAATAACAAAACGAAGCGTCGTTTTCTGCCAAATTTACAGCGTCGTCGCTTTTGGGTTGAATCTGAAAATCGTTGGGTTGCTATGCGTCTAACTAACGCAGCGCTACGCACCATCGATAAAAACGGTATTGATGCCGTGTTGTTCGAAATGCGCGCTAACGGCGCAAAAATTTAAGGGGTGATAGAAAATGCGTGAAAAAATCAAACTAGAATCTAGCGCTGGCACAGGCCATTTCTACACGACGAATAAAAACAAACGTACAACACCTGAAAAAATCGAAATGAAAAAGTTCGATCCAGTTGCGCGTAAGCATGTGATGTACAAAGAAACTAAGTTGAAGTAATTCAACCTGCTTTCATTAAAAAACCCGCCTAGGCGGGTTTTTTTGTGCTTCTCTATTTGTTTGGGGCGCTGATGCCGCCTCTAGGCCCGACGCCTCCGCCCACTGGAGGTGGGTTTTCCGGTAGGGCGACCCCTTTTTCTTTTGCGCTTTCTTTCATTTGTTCGTGATGCTCTTGGCGCACTTGTTGACGTTCCTCAGTATTTTTTGTGGCACGCATTTTCTTTCGATGTTCGGCGCGTTCTTGCGGAGTCATAATTTGACTACCATAAACTGGTTTTTTGGCTACGGGCTTTGTGGGCTCATCTGCGAAAGTGAGTCCTGTAAAGAGAGAGGTTGTGATGGCAAAAGTCGCCGCTAGCACGGATCGTTTCATGATTGGCACTCCTTAATAAATGGATTGAACTTTTTGCTTCAACAAGCCCTGCAATCCTTTCAGAGCTTGTTATTCGACAATGGTAAATAGCTGGGCAAAATTAGCAAGAGCAAAAGTTTGTTTTAATTGCCAGCTACTCGCTAGCTGATTTTTTCTCGATTTCTTTGGCCAGAAAATAAGCCATCACAGTACGAATCACCACGATGCCTCCTAATACCAACAAGGTGTCTTTGCTCGGTACGACAATGGTGCCGATGATGTCGCCAGCCAAGAAAAAATCTAAACCTAGCGCCATTTTTTCACCGATGGCGATGCGAATATCGCTGAGAGACCCATTCAGTGCTTGTTGATTTAATGAAGCCCATGCTCGGCGAAGCAGCATCACTAATCCTTGTAGCGTTCCCCAAAGTACCACGGCAGTGCCGAGTAACTCTGTAAATGGCACAACGTAAGCAATGAGTGCAATTAAGAATTCGTGCATCATCACAAGCTCCTGTTATTTAAGTTTGGCGCGTTGCGCTTGCAGTTGCGCATGCGTTGCACTGAAGTCTTCTAAACGTTTTTTCTCTTGCTCAACCACTGCAGCAGGTGCGCGAGCCACAAAACTTTCAGTGCTTAACTTGCCTTGCGCTTTAGCTATTTCAGCGGAGAGGCGAGTAATTTCTTTATCTAAACGTTCGCGCTCGACGGCAACATCAATTTCAACTTTAAGCATGAGTTTGAAATTCCCTACGATCGCCACCGCGGCATCGGTATCAGGTAATTCATTCAATACGGTGACTTCGCTTAGCTTCGCTAACGACTGCAAGTAGGGCGCAAAGAAATTGAGTGCCTCAGCATCGCCTGCCGCGAGTAGCGGCACGCGCAACGCAGGCGAGAGATTCATTTCGCTACGCAGGCTACGGCAAGCATTGACCATCTCTTGTAGTAGTTTAATTTTTTCTATAGCGGCGAGTGAGATAGAAGCTTGATTGGGTTTTGGGTAGGCTTGCAACATGATGGTGTCGCCCGTTGCACCGGTCAGCGGCGCGAGCTTTTGCCACAACTCTTCGGTGATGAACGGAATAATGGGATGCGCCAAACGCAAAATGGCCTCAAGCACGCGTACCAATGTGCGGCGTGTTGCGCGTTGCTGTGCCTCGTTGCCATTGGCGATTTGCACTTTTGCCAGCTCGACATACCAATCGCAATAGGTATCCCACACCAATTCATACACGGTACGCGCCGCGAAATCGAAACGATATTCGTCGAAATGAGTTGCCATCTCCCCTTCGGCTTTTTGTAAAACGCTAATCATCCATTGGTCGGCAGCGGAATACTCACGGGCGAGTGAGTCGTCTAGTCCAACATCCTTGCCTTCGCAATTCATCAGCACGAAGCGCGTTGCGTTCCATAATTTATTGCAGAAGTTGCGATAGCCTTCGCAGCGCTGCATATCAAACTTGATGTCACGTCCGGGTGAGGCGAGGGAGGCGAAAGTGAAGCGCAGTGCATCCGTGCCGAAAGCAGGAATGCCTTCAGGGACCTCTTTGCGCGTGCGCTTTTCGATTTGTTCCGCTTGCTTCGGGTTCATCAAACCGGTGGTACGTTTCTGTACCAACTCTTCGATGCCAATGCCGTCGATCAAATCAATTGGGTCGAGCACATTACCCTTTGATTTGGACATTTTGTGGCCTTCCGCATCGCGGATGAGTCCGTGAACATAAACGTCTTTAAAGGGAATCTTGCCAGTGATGTGCTTGGTCATCATCACCATGCGTGCCACCCAGAAGAAAATGATATCGAAGCCCGTGACTAAAACGGAGGACGGCAGATATTTCTGCACGAATTCATTTTGAGCTTCGAAGGGTTTTCCTTCTTGCCAATCTAGCGTGGAGAACGGCCACAGCGCAGAAGAAAACCAGGTGTCGAGTACATCGCTATCGCGGGTGAGTTCACCGATATAACCCGCTTTGTCGGCGAGTTGGCAGGCTTCGAGTACATCATGCGCAACAAATATTTCGCCGTTATCGCCATACCACGCCGGAATCTGATGCCCCCACCAGAGTTGACGTGAGATGCACCAGTCTTGGATATTGTTCAGCCACTGGTTGTAGGTGTTCACCCAGTTTTCCGGGTGGAACTTGATCTCACCCGAGGCCACACATTCGAGCGCTTGCTCGGTGATGCTCTTGCCTTCTGGGCCAGCCTTGCTCATCGCAACGAACCATTGGTCGGTGAGCATCGGTTCGATCACCACGCCGGTGCGGTCGCCGCGCGGCACTTTGAGTTTGTGCTTTTCCGCTTTTTCAAATACCCCTGCGGTTTCGAGATCAGCGACGATTGCTTTGCGCGCATCAAAGCGATCCATGCCGCGATATTTTTCTGGCGCGAGATCATTGATTTTTGCATCCAGTGTGAGGATGGAAATCATTTCCAACTTGTGACGCTGGCCTACGGCGTAGTCATTGAAATCGTGAGCAGGGGTCACTTTCACCACGCCGGTGCCAAACTCTTTATCGACGTAGTCATCAGCAATAATCGGAATCGTACGGTCGCATAGTGGTAGCGATACTTGCTGGCCAATGAGGTGTTTATAGCGTTCATCTTCAGGGTGCACCATCACCGCCACATCGCCCAACATGGTCTCGGGGCGCGTCGTGGCAACGGTCAGATGCCCGCTACCATCGGCCAGCGGATAGCGAATGTGATACATGAAACCGTCTTCTTCTTCCTGTACCACTTCGAGATCGGATACGGCGGTGTGCAGTTTCGGGTCCCAGTTCACCAAACGTTTGCCGCGATAAATCAGCCCTTCATTGAACAGGCGTACAAAGGTCTCGGTAACCGAGCGCGACAAACCTTCGTCCATGGTAAAGCGCTCGCGTGACCAATCAGGCGAAGTACCCAAGCGACGCATTTGTTGGGTGATGGTGCCGCCGGAATACTCTTTCCATTCCCAAACTTTTTCGATAAATGCTTCACGGCCTAAATCATGGCGCGAGATACCTTGTGCATCGAGCTGACGCTCCACCACGATTTGAGTGGCGATGCCTGCGTGATCTGTACCTGGCTGCCATAGCGTGTTATCACCGCGCATACGGTGATAGCGCGTCAGCGCATCCATCAAGGTTTGGTTGAAACCGTGCCCCATGTGCAAGGTGCCGGTGACGTTGGGGGGCGGCAATTGAATGCAGAAAGATTCAGTTGTATTTTCGTCTAGGCCTGCTTTGAAATAGTCCGCGCGCTCCCACTTTTCATACCAGTAGGCTTCGGTGGTTTTGGGTTCAAAGCTTTTTGCGAGTTCGTTGGTGTTCATGCTTGTGTTGTCAGGTTGGGGTGCATCAGAGAGGGGCGGGATTATACCGAATCCGGCAGAGGCAATAAGTTGCGAACGAATCAGTTCAGGCAGCGCTTTTTCTAAATCACTCCAGTTCGCTTCGGCCTTATCTTCAGCGTGAGAAAAAAGACAGGATTCAATGCGTGAAATGAGCGTGCTGTTGAAATGCTCGCATTGCGCCGAGTTCAACGTAATCGTTTGCGCAGGAGCTGGCGCTGTTTCCGCCGGGTCAGGCGATATTTCTTTCTGATTTAAAATCAACGCGACATTGAACTCGCGTGCGCTGATTGTGTTTTCAGATAGTTCAATAAAATCAATGGGTTCGGTTAATGTCGGAATATCAAGGGGCGGGCCGTCAACAACCTCGGTTAATACTGGAATATTCCCGAACGGGAGATGAGCGCCACTATTTTTTTTCATGGTTTATGCGCTTTGCCGTAAATCAAAATGGCGCATCTCATAACCGCGATCACGATAAAAACCGTAACGTTCGCGCCCCAACTTTGCATCCTCAGCATCAGCGTGAACAATTTCGATCACGCGCTCGAAGCGGCTAAAAAAAGGTAAGCACACGGTGTGCAGGCTTATCAGTAATTCGGAGTGTGGAAAGGTTTCGTCGTGACCAATCACAATCGGCATCGTCACCGCATTTGCCACGTGGCTATGGCAATGGGGCAGAAAAGCCGTCGCAGGAAACTGCCACAACAATTTGTCGAGCTTATCTGCAGTGATCTCATCTGGCACATGCAAAAACACGCGAATATTATTCTGCATGGCTTTCTGGCTGAGCTGGCAAGCAGTGCGCAGTTTGTCGTCACTGCCGGTGTAGAAATCGACTTTGGTCACTTTGGAGATACGAGTAAAAGAGGCGCGGCGATTATACCAAAGGCAAGCAATCCGCTATTAGCTAGCGCTAATGCGAAGTTGTCACTAGCAAACGTTTCCGTAATCTTGGGGCAGGAAAGCCCCATCTTTTGAACGAAGAAAAGTGGCGAAAACGGAATGACAATAAGCCGACAGGAGTCGGAGAAAACATTTCCTGATTTTAAGATTTGTATTTTTAATTGTGATAAAGCGCTTCAAACCCCTTGCCAGTAAACAAAATATCAACAACAATCTCAGCCTGAGTACCAATTTACAAACCACCTACAGGGGATAACACATGAATCGTAAAGAACTTATCGAAGCATTGGCAAAGAAAACAGACAGCACTAAAGCTGATGCTGACCGTAACATCGCAGGCTTGCTCGAGATCATCACTAGCGTTCTGAAAAAGGGCGACAAACTCGCGCTTGTTGGTTTTGGTTCATTTGAAGTGCGTAAGCGCGCTGCTCGTACTGGCCGCAATCCAAAGACTGGCGCTGAATTGAAGATCAAAGCTTCTAAGCAGCCAGCATTCAAAGCAGGCGCTACTCTTAAAGCCGTTGTGAATGGCACTAAGAAGTAATTAACGCTTGTAGGGAATCAGAAATAGACCGGCGCAAGTCGGTCTATTTTTTTGTGCCGCACACAGAGCAAGTCGGATCGCGACTAGAGCGTGTTTGCAGAATGTTCATGTCGAGTGCGTTAAGATTAATCAGTCTTGCGTTCAATCCTTTATCAATTCCCATGAGTAGCTTGAGAGCTTCAGCGGCTTGCATGGTGCCGATGATGCCGACGAGTGGAGCGAACACGCCGGTTGTCGCACAACGTAATTCAGCACTGGCGAGGTCTGCAGGAAATAAGCAGTTGTAGCAAGGCACACCTTCCTTGCGAAAATCGTAAACTGAAATTTGCCCATGAAATTGCACGGCCGCACCAGAGACTAAAGGCTTGCGTAAAGCTAAGCAGGCGCGATTAACTGCATAACGTGTGTCGAAATTGTCGCTGCAATCGATCACCACATCGGCTTGGGCAATTAATTCAGCGAGTTGTTTTTCATCGGCGCGAATCGGCATTGGAATACATTTCACATCGGGATTGATGTCATGCAATGTTGCGCAGGCAGAAATAACTTTGGCTTGGCCAACCCTCGAGGTGCGATGAATTATTTGTCGCTGTAAGTTGCTGAAATCAACCGTGTCATGGTCGCAAAGCGTGAGGCGGCCAACGCCACTGGAAGCGAGATAAAGTGCGACAGGAGAGCCTAGCCCACCAAGCCCAATGATGAGCGCATTGGACTCCAGCAGGCGTTGTTGGCCTGCGATGTCAATTTCTTCAAGCAGAATGTGGCGGCTATAGCGTAATAGTTGGTTATCGTTCATGGCTAACATTGCACGAATGGTTTCTTTGCAATCACTATACCATCCTCATTCAGCACAACATCAGTCTGGTAAACTGATACACAAATATTATTAGGATAAGCGATGAATGACTTGACCCATTTTTCTGAAACAGGGCGTGCGCGCATGGTCGATGTGTCTGCAAAATCTGAGACCACGCGTGTTGCCATTGCCAGTGGTGTGCTGCGTATGCAACTCGCCACATTAGAGCGTATTCGCGCTGGCAAGATTGCCAAGGGCGATGTTCTCACCGTGGCGGATGTCGGTGCGGTAATGGCTGCCAAGCGCACGCCAGACATTATTCCGATGTGTCATACCATCATGTTGTCGGGCGTGGATGTAAATTTTAGCGAGCTCGTTGAGCCAGATGCAGCGGGCTGCGTTGGCATCAAAGTGGTTGCCAGTGCAACTTGTGTGGGGCAAACGGGCGTGGAGATGGAAGCCTTGTGTGCGGCTAATGTCGCGCTACTCACCATTTACGATATGTGCAAAGCGATTGATCGCGGCATGCGCATCGAAAATGTACAGCTAGAAGAAAAGCGCGGCGGCAAAAGCGGCGTGTGGAAGCGCGGAGAGAGTAAATGATCAAGGTATTATTTTTTGGGCCCGTAGCAGATCGTGTGGGCAGCAATGCGTTGCAAATGGAATACCGTGCGGATATGAGTTTGCAGAATTTGCGCGATGACTGTGCCGCGAAATACTCTCAAGCGTTTGAGCTGGTCAGCATGGTCGCACTTAATGGCGAACATGCACGCGATATGTTTGTGGTATTGAACGATGGCGACGAAGTGGCGTTCATGGCTAAATTTTCAGGGGGTTGAAATGAAACAAGCGGTTCGTATTCAACTAGAAGACTTTTCTCAAGACGAAGAAATTGCCGCACTGAAAGGTAGCTCTAAACGCATGGGCGGCATTGGCACGTTTTTGGGTTGTGCGCGGGACTTTTCCGAAGGGCGTGAAGTGGCGGAAATTAACTTTGATGCTTACGGCCCGATGGCGCTCTCTGAAATGCAAAAACTGCGAACGGATGCGATCGAAAAATATCAATTGTTGGATGCGCGCATTGTGCATCGCATTGGCACGGTAACTGGCGGCGACAACATTGTGTTTATTGCGGCGGGTGCTGAGCATCGTGTCGCCGCACTCGAAGCTTGTCACTGGATGATTGATGAATTAAAACAGCGCGTACCGATCTGGAAAAAAGAAACCACGCCGCAGGGCCAATCATGGGTTGTGCCACATCCTTAAGGGTCCCTCTAATAATTCGTCATTGATGAAGCAACTAGCCAATCCACTAAGCTAGCAAGCTGGCAAGTGGCTGGTTATCCGGCGAAGGCCGGAATCCAGCGGTTTTATTAAAAGAGGCTTTGCCCTTGCTACGCAAG
>JAUYFR010000115.1 GCA_030690855.1 Gallionellaceae bacterium | reverse complement strand
GCGTGCCCGTCCATGCTCGCTCTAATTCGCTAGCTTTGTTTTTTTGCACCTCAGTGCCATTGCTCGCGAGTTGAAGTGTAAAGGCAACCAAGGCCTCATCACTGGCGCTACACATTCCCCAATCTTCAAGCGCGTCGATCTCCATATCGACAGCAAGATCACGATGCAAATTTTCTAGGGCAAAAGTGAGTGTATCTGCCTGCCCTTCTGTATAAGCCCACCACTCAGCGCGCTTGTTTAAAAAATTAAAAAGCAATTTGCGCGAGTTAAATAATCCACATTGAGCAAACAACCACTGCATGTGCTGCGCTTCAGCGCTTTCGGGTTGCTTGCGCATCAACTCAAGCATCTCTTCCCAGGCCTCTTCCTGCAAAGCACTCGCGCGCTCAAGCAAGCTCATGCCGTGCATCACGTCTGCATTCAGCGGCGCACGCTGCATCACCTGCATAAACCAACCATGAAAGGTACTGATGGTGACGGCAGGTTGAGCGAGCAGCACCTTTGCATACAAACTACGCGCCACTTGAATTTGCTCTGCCGACAAATCAATTAGCCCGCGCTGCGCCAAAAATTCCCGCACCTCACGATCATCCCCCATCGCCAAATCACGCAACCACAGTTGCAAGCGCGCGTGCATTTCCTGCGCGGCTTTACGCGTGAAAGTAATCGCCAAAATCTGCGAGGGTGGCACGCCAGCAAGTAATAAACGAATAATGCGCGACACCAGTAGCCATGTTTTGCCGCTGCCTGCACAGGCTTCCACGACGATGCTGCGGTGGGGGTCTAAGGCTAGGTGGTTAGTCATGGTGTTTTTTTAGCGAGCGTGAAAAAGCTAACCCTCCCCAGCCCTCCCTTCTCAGGGAGGGAGCGAGCGCTCCTCCCCTGACAGCGCCAAGACCGCCCGCAGGGCGAGTGTCTGGCGGCGTACCCCTTGCGGGTGCAAGGGGAGGCTGGGAGGGGTTTGGTTTTGTTTTTATAAATCATTTCTCACCACCCACTCCCCTTTTCTGCACACACCCCGCATCTCGCAATGCACACAGCTTGCATCAACTCCATTCGCAGGCAACGGTGTGCCACTTCGTAGCTGCGCCATCATCTGCACCAGCCTCTCAGCATTGAGTTGCGTGAGCTGCGCAAAATCCTGTTTGGGTTCGATACTTTTTACTTTGTCGTTTTCAATGCTCAAAAATGCAGCCTCATCGGCTGAATAAGCGTAGGCATAGCTCGCTAACTGCACGTCTTCGCCCGCCTCCAGTAATTTGTTACGCAACACCTGATCGCTTTGTGTTTTGTAATCGAGTACGCGTTTTTCTTCTCCGCGCACATCGAGACGGTCGATACGTCCACGCAGTTGCACGCCTTCCAATCCACTTTCAAAAGTGCTTTCCGCCTCAGCATAGCGCCAACCTTGCGCTTCGCCTTCAACTTGCCAGTCAAGGTAAGCCGGTACTGCATCAAGCCAGCGAGCCAACCACGCCCGCGCAGAAAAATCCTGTGCCAATAAATCAGCAAATACCTCTTGGCTGATTTGCTGCAAATTAATTTGCATTTCAGCTCGTTGATGCGCGCTTATCAAGGGGTAGCGCCCATGAAAGCGACATAAAATTTCGTGTACCCGCTCACCATAATCGCGTTTTTCAATGCCTTCTTGTACGTCATCCAATTCATTGAGACGCAAAATGTGGCGGGCGAAAAATTGGTAGGGGCAGGCAATCAAGCTGTTATAGGCACTAATGGAAATGCGTTGCGGCACCTGCTCGGTTTCGACGGAAGGCTTGGGCTGCAATGCTTGCGCAAGTGGGAGGGAGCTTTCTTCTTCCGCGAGCAGATACCCCTGCAAAATTTCTTCACTTAAATCGCTAGCAAAAGTCAGCGCATGTAGGTCGCGTAACATTTGCAAATAGGGGCTCAGCAAAACTTTTTCGCCACTGCGCTCTTTTTGCCAAGTGACCAACACGCAGTCATTCAATCTCAATAGCGCAATCAAATCATCACGCTGTCTTGCCGCATGTGTTTCACGAGTGGCTAAATTGAGACTGCCACGCACCGCGTCATTAAACCAACTCCCTCCATCCGCTACGCTGGGCAGATGATCCGCATCACAGCCTAGTAGCACGACCGCGTCGAATGCGCGCCAGCGGGTAGCCGCCAAATGTGTAAAGCAGATCGAACTATCAATGCTGTTATCACGATATGTTTCGGTATCTAATTTTTGCGCGAGCCACCGTCGCCATTCCGCGAAACGATACAGTCCTGAGTCCTGCGCCAGCTCTTGCTGCCAACCTTGTAAGAAGTTTAACAACTGACTTCCCGCTGCATCTTCCTGCAAACCAACATCAATACCCAATATCTGCAAACTATGCTGCAAGGCAATTAACCACTTGCTGATGGTATGGCGTTTATTTTGCTCAAATAAAACTGCCGCTTGGCGCAGGCGCAGAAAGGGTTGCTGTAACGCACTCTCGTTTTCTGCGCGCTCAATAAATTTATCCAGGCCCGCCACAATACTTTGCTTGCGCAACAATTGTTCAATTTGATAGACAAGCTCTTTACGATCAACAGCGGCCATCTCTGAGAACACAAAGGGCGACTTCAACAGGTCTAGCAAGTCATGATGATAAAAATCACTTTGCAAAGCGTCTAACCAACGCATCAACACCGTACTCACCGAGAGGGTGGCAAAGGTCCAACCCGTTTCATCAGCCACTAAAATTTGTGCGCGTTCAAGCAGCGCTCGTAATCGTCTTGCCGCCACACGATCTTGTGCCACCACGGCAATATTTTGCTTACCTGCTTTTACCCAAAGGCGAACTTGCATCGAGGCCGCACGAGCCTCTTGCTCCAAACTACTGGCCGCGAAAAAGCTCAGGCGCTCACGCAAAGAAATAGTCTGATTTTTTAGAAAAGCTGCTTGCTCAAGCAAGCTAATCTTCGGCTCCGCCGCTAGCGTGTGCGCTACAAAATCGACTTTGTCATTTTGCATCTCGCGCAAATCGCAAATCAGCATCTCTGCTTGCGTAGCGTACTGTTCAAGAAAGCGTTGCTCTAAGCCTGTCCAGTCAGAAGTGCGCATCACACAGAGTGACTGCTGCGGGTGTTGTGCCAATTGTGCGAGCTGATATTGATAGGCCCTTGCAGCGTCTAGCTCATTACCATTTTGCATCGCATGCCACAGCTCAAAGACTAGCCGCGCCTCAAGTTGCAAGGTGCTGTTTTGCCGTGACTGATAGGCCTGCTCCACTGCGTCCACAAAGGCATCTTCATTTGCGGGGAGTGTATTCAAAGCCTGCGTCAGCTCGTCGAATAAGCCGAGCAACTCTTGCGTCATGCCCCACAAGTCTGTTTGCTCAAACCACTTTTTGTCTCGCAATATTTGGTACAGCAACGCACTACGCTGACTATCCGAAACTATTTCGTCAGCCAACGGAACCGATTGCGCCCAGTCATTTAACGTCACCATTTGCGGCAGCAACAAAACAGGGCGCTGTGCGACGCGAATCAACGCTTGCGCAAGTGGCTTGGCAACATGGGAATTAGGAATGATGACAGTAAGGCGTCGCAGATCAGGCAGGTGCAAGGTTTGCGCATGGAGAATGCGCTCGGCGATTCGATCAAAAAAATAGTGGGCGTTACTCACCGAATCAGCAGATGAAACTTTTCTTTCACTTTCAACCAATCATCAGCATCATCCGGCGCAGTTTTTTTCGCGATGATCGGTTTCCATTTTTTTGCTAACTCAGCGTTCAGCTCGGTGTAATGCCGCTGATCTTCCGGCAAATCGTCTTCGGCATAAATTGCATTGGCAGGGCATTCGGCAACACACAGAGTGCAGTCGATACACTCTTCAGGATCAATCACCAAAAAGTTTTCGCCCTCGCGAAAGCAATCCACCGGACATACATCTACGCAATCGGTGTATTTACAGCGAATACAGCTTTCAGCAACGACGTAGGTCATTCGTTTAGTGAGCCAGACCGTGCAGCCAGTGGCGATAAAGTTGCAATGCCACACGATGCAACTCTGGGAGCTTTTCTTTGGCTTGCACTTGCATCACCGAAGCCTGCTGCACCGCAGGACTAGCCGCACTTGCCGCCAATTCCTTCGCCCCGATTTCACACCATTCATCAATCATGTGCTCAGTCATTTCGACATGACACTGAAAGGCCAAATGCTTGCCGATAGCGAATGCTTGATTTTGACAATGCGCACTAGAAAGTAAATGCACCGCACCTTGCGGCAAGGTAAATGTTTCGCCATGCCAGTGAAAGGAGTCAAATGTTTGAATATCGCCAAACCACTCACGTGCGGTCGTGTTATCTGAAACCGTAACCTCTCCCCAACCAATTTCTTTAACTGGATTAGCGCTCACCGTTCCACCGAGCGCTTTCGCAATTAGTTGCCCCCCCAAACAGTGTCCTAGCAGAGGAATATCATGGGCCACCGCATCACGAATCAGCGGCAACACAAATAAGATCCAAGGCAGATCATCATTCACACTCATCGGACCGCCCATGAATACGAGACCAGAAAAATCCTGAGCATTGCGCGGCACGGCGTCGCCCTCGTCAATGCGAATGAGCTGCCAAGGAATGGCGTGAGCGTTTAGGAACTCAGCGAAATAGCCAGCGCCCTCAGCGGGAGAATGGCGAAATATAGCAACGGGTTTAATGTGCATTTAGGTTCAGCGACTCGGCTTAACTCTTGGTTTTATCGCGCTCGATCAAGGCGTA
>JAUYFR010000107.1 GCA_030690855.1 Gallionellaceae bacterium | reverse complement strand
TGATATCTTCTAAATTAATGCCACCAAAAGTAGGCTCAAGTGCGGCAATGATACTGACTAATTTATCGGGGTCGGTCTCGGCAATTTCGATGTCAAACACATCGATGCCGGCAAATTTCTTAAACAACATCCCTTTGCCTTCCATCACTGGCTTGGAAGCCAACGGCCCAATGTTGCCTAAGCCCAGCACGGCTGTGCCATTACTAATCACTGCCACCAAATTGCCGCGCGCCGTTAGATTACGCACCTCGGAGGGGTCCCGCACGATCTCTTCACAGGCCGCTGCCACACCCGGAGAGTATGCCAGGGCCAAATCGCGCTGGGTAAGCATGGGCTTACTCGGCACAACTGATATTTTTCCTGCTGGAGAAGTGCGGTGATATTGCAACGCCGCCTCGCGCAATTGCTTATCCATTTTGCCCTCTACTCTCTGAGTTTTTGCCGCTGTTAACTCAAGCTATTTATTAGGGTTGTAGGTCGGGCTTCAGCCCGACATGTCGGGTTAAAACCCGACCTACGATGCAATAAATTACCTCCTCTTATGCGTTCGCCACCAACGCATGCACCGCATCGAGCGCATCTTTGAGCGTCTCTTCTGGCAGATCGTTTACAAACTTTGACAACAAATTTGCTGCCTCAGCCGTCTCGGGCGGCAACTCGCTGGCATTCGCATTCGCCACTAACACTGCCGCCGCACCGACCACATTCAACAGGTAGGCACGCTCGCTCATCAGTATTTCAATTTCTTGGCTCAGTAATTCAACTTCATGCTTATTCATTACGCTCTCCTCATTAATTATTATTTACTTGCTAAGTCGGCTTTACTTCATCCTCTCTATCCATCCGTAACGTGCTGTGTGTCCTTTTACGCAACTGATGTAGCAAGGCAACATTCTTATCCAGCGACTCGCCATACGAGGGAATCATCGCCTTTAGTTGATGCTGCCACTCATCGCCCTTCATGCGCGCACTGAAACAGCGCTCGATCACCTCAACCATCGCCTGCACCGACGTCGAAGCCCCTGGAGATGCCCCCAATAAAGTCGCCAAGCTACCATCTTGAGAGGTCACGATTTCCGTACCGAATTCCAACTTGCCACCTTTTTGATCACAATTTTTAATGATCTGCACACGCTGTCCGGCTGAGGCTAACACCCAATCCTCCTCTTTGGCATCTGCATAAAAAATTCGCAACGCATCAACTCGCTCTTTATGTGAACGCATCGCCTCGTTAATTAAATAACGAGTGAGATCACGATTGTCTCGCGCTACAGCCAGCATTGGTTTTAAGTTGCCTGATTTTAGTGATGAGAACAAATCCATCACCGAACCTTCTTTCAAAAACTTAGTGGTAATACTAGCGAACGGGCCAAACAATAATGACGGCTCACCATCAATAATGCGCGCATCCAAATGAGGCACCGACATTGGTGGCGCGCCCACTGGGGCTTTACCATACACCTTCGAGGTGTGGCGCTTAACCACTTCTGGATTTTTACATATCAACCACTGGCCACTCACCGGAAAGCCGCCATAACCTTTCGCTTCTGGGATGCCTGATTTTTGCAGTAGCGGCAAAGCACCTCCGCCCGCACCCAAAAACACAAACCCAGCTTCAAGGGATTTAGTTTTATCAGTGTGATTGTCTTTAACACGAACATGCCAACGACCATCTGCGTGCTGCTTCATGCCCATGATAGTGTGACTCAGTTGCAAATCAAACGTAGGGCGCTTAGTCAGTGACTTCACCAGTTTGCGCGTCAGAAAACCGAAATCAACATCCGTGCCATGCTTCACTTGCGTCGCCGCCACGGCCTGTTTCGCATCGCGATGCTTCATCACTAACGGCATCCACTTGCGCAACACCGCATGATCTTCGCTGTACTCCATCTCTTCAAACAAATGATGTTTGTGCAATGCCGCGTAGCGCTTGCGTAAAAACGCCACATCCTCCTCGCCATACACAAAACTTTGATGGCAGATCGGATTAATAAATTTTTCCGGCGAAGGTAATTCACCGTGTTCAACCAAGTACGACCAAAATTGCAGCGACATTTCAAAGGCAGAATTAATCGCCAAGGCGCGCTCGATTTTCACCGTGCCATGTGCTGTTTGCGGCGTGTAGTTGAGCTCGCAATATCCCGCATGCCCCGTGCCCGCATTATTCAAACCGTGCGAACTCTCCTGCCCCACTTTACTGAGACGCTCCACCATCACAATTTTTAACGAAGGGTCTAAGTGCGCGAGCAATGAACCCAACGTCGCGCTCATCACCCCTGCCCCCACCAGCAACACATCTACTTTTTTATTCGACATTTCAATTCCTAAACGAGTACGCTCATTCTAACTTAAGGCGGCGAGCATCTTCTCAATACGCTTCACTGAAACAATCACTGGCGTTTTAATTTCCTGTGCAAATAATGAAACGCGCAACTCCTGCAACATCCAACCTACATCCTCCACACGCGCATCAAAATCGCCATGCATGGATGACTGCTTTCGCTGCCACTGTTGCTGCACCGACATCATCTGTTTCATATTCAACGCATCTCGTGCAGGGTTGCTGCGCAATTTTTCCAGCCGCACATTGATCGCCTTAAAGTATCGCGGCAAGTGTTGCATACGCTCATAGTGCGTGCGCCCAATCCACTCTTTACCCAACAGCCACTCACACTGACTGCGAATATCCGCCAATGCTTGTGTGTGTGCTTTATAGCCAGGGAGCGCTTTCTGTAGCGCGTGATACTCGGCCAAAACGCCAGCTGCTAAGCGCGCAATTTCTTGTGCGACCAAATTTAAACGCGCCTTCGCTTCTTTCGTTCGAGTAGAAAAATCTTTTTCATTTTCCGGCCACGGCTCATTCAGACAGCAACGATCAAAGGTCACTGCTAATAATTGGCGCTGTAAATCTTGTTGCGAACCGAAGGGTAAGAATTGCATCGCCATTGCCTGCAGCCCCGGTAAGTTTTTCTCCAAATATTTCACCTGCTCTTTTAATGCCAGCATGAATAAGCGTCGCAAACCCAAACGCTGGGCGGCTTTCGCCTCTTCTTGAGTATCAAAAGATTGCAGGGCGACCGCATCGCCTTCATCCACCAAAGCGTTAAACACCGTGATGGTTTGTCCAGCGCGGCTTTCTTCTCGTGTGGGTTTAAAATCTCCAAAATCCCAAGCAGTGTGACGCTGTAATCCTTCCGCCCCTCTCCCTCCGCTGCGCTCCTCCCTCTCCCGCGTGCGGGAGAGGGCTGGGGAGAGGGTCTGCTTCGAAGCAAACTCTCCTCGCAACTGTGCAAAATTCCTGCCCATACCAAGCTGCCTACCGTGCTCATCCATCACGCGAAAATTCATCAGCAAATGCGCAGGGATTTGCTCCATACGAAACGCATCAAGCGGCACATCAATCTGTTTTTGTTCACGAATATAGCGCGCCAATGCTTGCAACAAAGGCGTGTCAGATGGCTTCACCTCATTCGAAAATGCCGCTGCAAATTCAGGCACCGGCACACAATGGCGACGCAACTTCTGTGGCAACGACTTCACCAATTGTGCAATTTTTTCCGCTAATACGCCCGGCACTAAATACTCACAGCGCACCGCTGACACCTGATTCAGCAAGGCTTGCGGCACCGTCAGCGTTACGCCGTCATCTACTTTGCCCGGCGCGAAGTTATAACCAAGCGCATAGCTCACGTTATTCATTTGCATCTGCGGTGGAAACTGATCGGTAGTAATGCCCGCCGCTTCGTGGCGCATCAAGTCATCTTTTTTAAGATGTAGTAATTTTGGCTGCTCACGCTCCGCCTCTTTACGCCAATGCTCAAACGCCGCACCGTTATGAATACCTGCCGGAATTCGCGCATCGTAAAAAGCGAAGATCAACTCATCATCTACCAGCACATCAGGGCGACGCGCTTTATGTTCGAGCGCTTCAATGTCAGCGATTAACTTTTGGTTATGCGAAAAGAATGGCGCTTGCGTGTTGAACTCACCATTCACCAACGCCTCACGAATAAAAACCTCGCGCGACTCGGCGGGATTCATCGGCCCATAATGCACGCGCTTCTTCGGGTTAATCACCAAGCCATGCAAAGTGCTGCGCTCCCACGCCGCCACTTGCGCCGCCTTTTTCTCCCAGTGCGCGTCGTAGTAATGGCGCTTGATGAGGTGCGTGCCTACCTCTTCTAACCACTCCGGCTCAATGCGTGCCACACAACGCGCAAAGAGCTTGGTCGTCTCCACAATCTCCGCCGCCACCACCCACTTACTGCCTTTTTTCGCCAGCACCGAATTGGCGGCGATAAAAAATTTTATCTCGCGTG
>JAUYFR010000095.1 GCA_030690855.1 Gallionellaceae bacterium | reverse complement strand
CGGCATTCGGCAATTTGAAAATTTTGGTGCCAATGTTGTCCGGTATTTCAGAGATTAATCAAACATTGCATTTTATTGAGGCGACCAAGCAAGAGTTGGCCGCTGAAAAAATTGCGTTTAACGCTACGGTGCCGATTGGTGGCATGATCGAAATTCCAGCGGCAGCGCTGGCATTGGGTGCCTTTATTAGAAAATTGGATTTTCTATCGATCGGCACCAATGACTTGATTCAATACACGTTGGCGATTGACCGCACTGACGAAGAGGTCGCGCATCTGTATGATCCCTTGCATCCCGCCGTGCTGCAATTGCTGGCGCATGTGATCGGGGGGGCGAATAAGGCGAATGTGCCGATTTCGGTGTGCGGTGAGATGGCGGGTGAATTGGCCTATACGCGCCTGTTACTAGGCATGGGCTTGCGCCAGTTTTCGATGAACTCTGCGCAACTGTTGGCGACTAAACAGCGCGTGTTGACGACGAGTCTGCCAGAGATTATGCCGCTGACTTTGAAGTTGTTACGCTCAGATGATCCGTTGAAAACACAGGATTTGCTATTGCGTTTAAATGCGTGACATTGAGCCAGTTGGGGGCGCTTGCTATACTGGGCGATATAAAAAATTTCAATAACCATTGAGCAGAGGTGAAAGATATGGAACAAGCACGCTTTAATATGATTGAACAGCAGATTCGCCCATGGAACGTTCTTGATGGGGTGGTATTAGACTTACTCAAACAAGTTAAACGCGAGCAGTTTGTGCCTGTCGAGCAGCGTGCGATGGCGTTGATGGATGTTGAAATTCCGTTGGGGCATAGTGCGAAAATGTGGTCGCCCGTGTTAGAGGCACGCGCAGTGCAGGAACTAAAAATCGCGAGTGGCGATCACGTATTAGAAGTGGGAACAGGCAGCGGTTATGTCACCGCCTTGCTAGCGAGTCTTGCTGCAGAGGTGACCAGCGTTGAGATTGTGCCGGAACTCAGTGCCAGTGCGGCACGTACGCTGACGGCGCAGCAAATCAAAAATGTGAAACTAGAAGTGGGTGATGCCGCCAATGGTTGGGGGGAATCGCATTACGACGCCATCGTGCTGACCGCCTCCGTGCCGTTGCAGCCCACTGCGCTGATGAATAATTTGAAAATTGGTGGCCGAATGTTCGCTGTAATTGGTGATGCTCCGGCGATGCATGCTTGCGTGATTACGCGCACGGCATCAGATGTATTCGATTCTGTCGCGCTCTTTGAAACGAGTGTGGCGCCGTTGCAAAATGCAGCTCAGCCACAGCGATTTGTTTTTTAAGCTTGAAGATAGGATGCTTTACCCATATATTAGAACCCTCTAATATGATTTTTGCGGTACAAATTAAATGAAATTATCTAAACTGGCTTTATCCGTTTTGCTTGCACTGGCCGCCAATCAGTCGCAGGCGGTTGATTTAATTGAGGTTTATCAGGCGGCGCAAGGGCAAGATGCAGCGTTTGCGTCGGCAAAGGCTTCGCGCCAAGCCGGTCAAGAAAAGCAATCTCAGGGGCGCTCGTATTTAATGCCGAGTGTGAATTTGACGGCGAATAGCACGTTCAACGACATCAATGTTCAGTTCCCTACGGGCTCACGCGACTTGAGGTACAACAACTCTGGTTATGGCGTGAGTTTGGTGCAGCCACTATTCCGCCAACAAAACTGGATGGCTTATTCCTCAGCGGAAATGCAAGTGGTGATTTCTGAAGCGCAATATCAAGCCGCGCAGCACGATTTGATTTTGCGTGTGGCACAAGGTTACTTTGATGTGCTGGTGGCAAAAGATAATGTGCAACTGACTGAAGCGCAGAAACAGGCGATTTCTGAACAGTTAGAGCAAGCCAAGCGCAACTTCGAAGTGGGCACGGCAACGATTACCGATACCTATGAAGCACAAGCTCGCTATGACTTGATCTTGGCGCAAGAGATCAATGCGCAAAGTAATTTGGAAGTGAAAAAACGCGCTTTGCAGCAGATTACGAATGTAAGCACAGGTGAGCTGCGTCAGTTGGGTCAAGAATTGAAATTAGAAACGCCCCAGCCGCTCGATGTGGAGAAGTGGGTGGAAGATGCGCAGCTGCATAACGTGCAAATCACCATTGCTGAGGCGGCTGCGCAATTGGCCGACAAAGAGGTTTCTCGAACACTAGGCGGGCATTTGCCAACCATTGATTTAGTCGCAAATTACGCCATGAACTCGGCGAACGGCGGCACATTCAATGGCACGGGTTACGGTGCTGCGGACACCACCAGCAAGGTGGTGGGCGTGCAGCTCAACATGCCGTTGTTTCAAGGTGGCGCTACTCAGTCGAAGTATCGCGAAGCGGATGCGAATCGTGAAAAGGCAAAGCAAGATTTAGAAAATGCGCGTCGTTCAGTGGCGGTACAAACTCGTCAGGCTTATCTTGGTGTGGCAAGCGGTATCGCGCAGGTGAAAGCGTTACAGCAAGCGCTTAAATCTAGCGAGAGCTTGTTGGAGGCGAGCAAGTTAGGGCAGGGCGTGGGTGTGCGTACTAACTTGGATGTGTTGAATGCACAGCAACAGCTTTTTTCAACTCGTCGCGATTTATATCAAGCGGAATACAACTATCTGATTAGCCGTTTACGTCTTAAAGCGGCTGTCGGTACGCTGACCGATGAAGATATTAAAGGTGTGAATCAAGCACTGCGTTAACGAGCATCGAGCGCTTGCCTTACTTGGGCTAGCGCTCTTTCTGTAGCACCTTGATTATATTGAGTAAAATTAATTCCCGCTACGCCCATCTCGGCAATTTTCAGCGGATTATCATATTAACTTTTCTGCGTTTGCATCAGCTTGGTCGCATCGGCCACTCGAAGTGCTGCGCCACTTTCTATTGCCATTTCACTCGCCTGCGCAAAGTTATAGCTATGTGGTCCGATTAAAACAGGTTTGCCAACGGCGCTTGCTTCAATCAAATTTTGCGCACCAAAGGGTAGCAAGCTCCCGCCGATAAATGCCACATCACACGCCGCGTAGTAAGCAAACATTTCACCCATGGTGTCGCCCAAAACGATTTGCGTATTAGGGCGAATAGTTTCATTGGCGCTGCGACGTTGAAATTGAAATCCCTTGCTTTGAATGAGCTCAGCTACTGCGTCAAAACGTTGTGGGTGGCGCGGCACAATTACGCTCAGCATATTAGGAATGTTGATCTTAGCGAGCGCATCGAGTAGCAGTGCTTCTTCTCCCTCTCTTGTGCTAGCAGCGAGAAAAACGAGCCGCTCTGGGCCAAATAAATTGCGCAGTTGCTTGCCCAATTCGAGCATGACCGCAGGTGGCTCGATGTCGAATTTTAGATTGCCCATTACGCTCATTTTTTTTGCGCCCAATTGTTGCAAGCGCGTCGCATCGTCATCCGTTTGGGCAGAGATGGCACTGAGTTCAGTTAAACCAAAACGCGTTAAATTGGGGAAACGTGCGTAGCGCTTAAAAGATTTTTCTGAAAGGCGGGCGTTGAGCAAAAGCAGCGGGGTGTTGTTGGCCTTGCACTGATGAATCAAGTTAAACCAAATTTCTGTTTCTAATAGGATGCCGACTTGTGGTTTGAAATGATTGAGAAAGCACCGTACTGCGAATGGATAGTCATAGGGAAGATAAACGCGCAGAACTTTATCGCCATAAAGTTGTTCACTGGCTTCTCGCCCCGTCGGCGTGGTGTGGCTAAGCAGTAATTGATGATTGGGATAGTTAGCGGCTAAGCGCTGAATCAAGGTGGCGGCGGCGCGTGTTTCACCAACCGAAACAGTGTGTAACCAGATGACGGGTTTGTCTGTGCGAATTGAATAAAAACCGAAACGTTCGGGGATGTGCTGAAAATATTCCGTTTGCTTGCGACCGCGCCATAGCAGATGAAAAAAAACATACGGCAGTAACAGCCAAAGCACGACAGTGTAAATATGGCGCGGATTAAACATTGGTCAAAAGTTGATTGAGCGTCGTGGAGACTTCAGTAACCGAGGGGGAGATTTTTTTACCTCCAAGATTCACAGCGTTACTGCCAGCGAACAGGCCCGTGAGACCTGGGTCGGTTGCAGTGTAAATGCCGACAGTGGGCACGTTCAGCGCAGCAGCGAGATGACTCAAGCCGGTATCAACACCAATCACGGCGCGCGCATGGCCCAGCAACGCGGCGGCTTCGGTGAGAGCTAGGCGCGGCGGGCTAATCGCGCTGGGAATACTTGCTGCTAAACGCTCGCTACGCACCTGTTCTTTGGCGCTGCCCCACGGCAAAACAAGCTGATAGCCATCGTTGGCGAGTTGCGTGCCAAGCGTAATCCAATTGGCTTCATCCCACAGCTTGTCGTCGCGGCTGGTGGCGTGCAGTAGTGCGATGTAAGGCCGTGCTGGGTTAAGCCACGGTAAGTTGAGGTTGGGCGCGCAAATGCCGTAGCTTGGTGCGCCTTGCGGGACGTAGCCAAGCGCTAATCCAGCCAGTTGGCGATTGCGCTCAACAGCGTGTAGGGCTTTAGAAACGGTGAATTTGCGATCATAAAATAGGCTGGAAATAGGTTCGCGCGCACTTTGCCAATCATAGCCATAGCGGGGAGACTGAACGCAACGAGTGATTAAGGCGCTCTTGAACAAACCTTGCGTATCAAGTGTTACATCGTAAGGTTGCTGGTGCAATTGCTGACACGTCGCTTTCATTTCAGCGCGCGACGTCCACCAAGATTTGCGCCAGCGCCTAATCGCGACAGGAATGATGTTGCGTACCTTGGGGTGCAGCGCAGGCAGTGCGGCAAAGCTTTCTTCAACCACCCAATCAATTTTCGCATCAGGAAAGTGTTGGCAAATGTCCGTCACCGCAGGGAGGTTGTGCAGCACATCTCCTAGCGATGAGGTTTTAATGAGCAGAATGCTTCTAGCGTTTGTCATGTAAATTGGGGCGAATAGCCAAAGCCGCGATGATACACGACGAGAATAAGAGTCTGTGAATACCGCTTTTAGTGCGTAAGGCCCTAAGAGGCGGGAATTGAATGGCCAGATGAGATTTGAAAATTTTGTTAGGAGTGGGTATTTAAGCTAATGGCATCTTTCGAATAAAAAGGACGTTGCAGAGTTTTAGAACAAGCCAGCGCATTTAACTTGAATTGCCCAAAACAGTCGGTCTGTAGTAATCTCGGTGACATACAAATTAATGAGTTGACGACAGTAACAATAATTAACGATTGATCGTGACCGATATTTCACCCAAACCACTCCGTCTTGATAACTTCATCGCCAACCTGCCATGTATGGCATTTCAGTTGGTGCTTGCTCGGGATAACACCTTTTCATTCTCTTATATTGGTGACGGTAGCCAAGCGCTACTAGGTATTGCGCCGGATGCCCTCGCCGCTGACATCAATTTATTTTTAAAATTAGTTCATGCCGAAGATAGCCCTTCTTTTATCGAAAGTATGTGCGCCTCTGCGCAGAATCTCTCGTTCTGGAGCTGGGAGGGGCGCGTTATTTTGGCGAATGGCGAGCTCAAGTGGCTTACGTTAGGCTCTTCGCCGCAAACTCGTGAGGACGGTAAAGTAGAGTGGGAAGGGCTGGTCGTCAACGTCACCCAGACCAAACTAGATGAGCTTGAGTTGCTGCGTTCGCAACAGCAATTACGCGAATTTTCTTCGCATATTCAAGACGCCAAGGAGCAGGAACGCCTCCGCATTGCGCGTGAAGTGCATGATGAAATTGGTGGTCTACTCACCGCTATCAAAATGGACTTGGCGTGGATGAAAGAACGCCTGCCAAAAACCAAGAAAGTACTTACCGATAAAGCAACCACTATCGAAAACTTGGTGGATAAAGCGATGACTGCCGCGCGCAACTTGGCGCATAGCTTACGTCCTGGCTACTTGGATAGTTTCGGCATTGTCGCCGCGATTGAAATGGAAGCCTGCGAATTTGAGCAGCGCACAGGCATCAAATGTTTGTTGACGCATAACGACGAAGAGATGGAACTCGATTTGCATCCCGATGTTTCTATTGCCATATTTCGAATTTTTCAAGAGTCTCTGACCAATATCATGAAGCACGCACAGGCAACGGAAGTGCGCATCCTGATTCAAAATAGCCCACAGAATATCGAACTCACCATCAGCGATAACGGCAAAGGTTTCAGTCATGATGCGCGCATGAAGCCGCGTTCATTTGGTTTGCGAGGTATTCAAGAGCGGGTCGCGCACTTTGGTGGTGAAGTGAGTTTTACCAGCGCGCCAGGCCAAGGTACTACCGTGTCAGTCACCGTGCCGCATATCCCCGTAGATTCAGCCCCAAGTGATACACTGCCGCAACAACCTCTGTTCTAACTACTACATGCTTAAGGAAGTTTGCCAATGATAAATGTGCTGATAGCGGACGATCACACGCTTATTCGTAAAGGACTGAAGCAGATTCTGGACGATACGCCAGATATGCGCGTGACGGGCGAAGCGGAAACGGGTGCGCAGGCGATTCAAATGGCACAAAAATCATCTTTCGATATGGTTTTGCTCGACATCAGTTTGCCGGATAAAAATGGCATTGATGTGCTGAAACAACTCAAATTAAACAATCCTGAAGTGCCTGTTCTGATGCTAAGTATGCACGCGGAAGATCAATATGCAGTGCGTTCCATGAAGGCCGGTGCTGCGGGTTATCTAAATAAACAAAGCGCGCCATCACAGTTGGTGAATGCGATTAAAACAGTCGCCAGCGGCAAAAAATACATCAGCGGCGAATTAGCAGAACAGCTCGCCAACGGGCTTTCTCAGGGCTATCAAGAGTTACGTCATCAGGCTTTGTCTGATCGTGAATATCAAACGCTGTGCTTGATGGCGTCAGGCAAAAAATTAAGCGAAATGGCCAAGATCATGTCGCTCAGTGCCAAAACGGTCAGCGTTTATCGTGCACGCTTGCTAGAAAAGATGAATCTCAAAACGAATGCTGAGGCGATTCACTATGCCATCAGCAATCACCTCATAGAGTAAAAGTGCTTCGCTGAAAACAAGGGCCAGAAAGCATCGTTATTTAAAACTTTGCGCGCCCTATTTTTGCGGATAATGACTCATAACTCAGCAACGTCGGACCTTAAATATTATGAAAAAACATTCAAGCCCTTCCGAAATCGCTCGCGAAACACTCATTGTGTTGACGTCACGCAAACTTGCGCCTACGCCAGAAAATTACAGCAAGGTATTTCAGGAAATTACGGGTGAGCCTGCGGCGACAAATCCTAAGCCGCTCGAACCAACATCGACGGCGACGACGCCTCAGCTCGAATTGGCCTGGTCTGCGTTAATTCAAGATTTGCTACGCCAGTTAGAAACGCCGCACAAAGGGATTACCATCACGCGCAAAAAAGAGGGCTTGGAAACAGTGCTAAGCCGTTTTTCTGCCAAGCCGGATGAGCTATTTAATAAGGTGCAAGGATTGCTTCGCTCTTGGGCAACCGCCCCAACTGCCAGCCTTGACGCGCCACCACTACCTCCGCCACTGCCAGAGGCCTCATCAGGTAAATTTGTTGAGGCAAAAGCTAGCAACCCGTTGCCCATCGCAAAAAATACGCCCAAAGGCAAAGAAGGTGCTGACGTTAGCCATCAAGAGCTTATTACCCAGTTACGCGAGCTGCTGGCACAGACTATTGAAAATTCGCTCACCACTCAGCCAGAGTTGGTCAATGAAATCAAAGAGTTGGCAAGTCAGGTGCGTGAAACAGATAACAGTCAAATTTACGAACTTGCAAGTAAGCTGCGTCATTTTTGGCTCAAGTTGGAGCTACGCGGTGGCGACAAAACGAAGATTCAAGAAGGCTTAGCTCGCTTATTGCGCCTGCTAGTTGAGAACGTTGGCGAGTTGGTGGCTGATGATCAGTGGCTACATGGTCAAATCGTCACGCTACAAGAAATCATCGCTAATCCAATCGATAAGCGCGTCATTGCTGACGCCGAACGCAATTTACGCGACGCCATCATTAAACAAGGTTTGTTACAAAAGAGTTTGAGCGATGCAAAATCCACCCTTAAAGGGTTAATGACTACCTTCATTGATCGGTTAGGCGATTTGAGCGAATCGACCGGCGTGTATCACACCAAGATCGAGGGCTATGGCCAAAAAATTGGTGGTGCGAGTAACTTGGCTGATTTGGGTCACATATTAGAAGACGTCATGCACGACACGCGCATCATCCAGGACAGTGCGCTGCGTTCGCATCAAGATTTGGTTTTCGCGCGCAAGCAGGCGGATGAGGCCGAAGCGCGTATCTCGCAACTTGAGCAAGAGTTGGCACAGGTCAGCGAATTGGTACATGAAGACCAATTGACTGGAGTTTTAAATCGTCGCGGCATGGATGACACTTTTCAGCGTGAGCTGACTCGTAACGACCGTAGCGGTGGACCGCTCTGTGTTGCGCTCCTCGATATCGACAATTTCAAAAAATTAAACGATACCTTGGGCCATCAGGCTGGCGATCAGGCGCTAATTCATTTGGCGCATGTCATTAAAGATTCGCTACGCCCTGCGGACTCAGTGGCCCGTTACGGCGGCGAAGAGTTCGTGATTATTTTGCCCGACACTCCGCTGAAAGATGGCGTTGAGGCAGTTGAGCGTTTGCAGCGCGAGCTGACTAAGAAATACTTCCTTAACAACAATGACCGTATTCTCGTTACTTTCAGTGCAGGTGTGGCACTGCGTAACGGCACGGAAGATCAGGAAGATTTGGTTGGACGCGCAGATAGAGCGATGTATGCGGCGAAACAAACAGGTAAGAACCGAGTGGTGGCTGCCGAATAATGAAAATCCAAATCTCGTCGTAAAGGTTGCCTTGCTTCACGATTTGAATTTTTTAACACTTAAATTTATTTTTTAACTCAACTAAAGTTTTCTCCAAATGATCCGATAGCTAATACAACGGCGGTTAGACGTAGTTTCAGTAAATAGAACTAACCGAAGTAAACGGCTAGCAAAGTATCGAAAAAGCCGGAAGTGAAAATCGAATCAAAGGAGAATTAAAATGCCTTCATATATTAATACCAACCTTGCTTCCCTGAATGCTCAACGTAACTTGAACAGCTCTCAGGGCGCACTGCACACTTCTTTGCAACGCCTGTCTTCAGGTATGCGCGTGAACAGTGCCAAGGACGATGCCGCTGGCTTAGCGATTGCTTCCCGTATGGAAAGCCAAATTCGCGGCTTGAATCAAGCTGTACGTAACGCCAGTGACGGTATCTCGCTCGCTCAAACTGCTGAAGGCGCATTAGGTGCGATTCAAAACAACATGGCGCGTATGCGTGAGTTGGCGGTCCAAGGTGCGAACGCGACATCGAACTCTGACGTGGGTGCGATTAACGCTGAGTTTACCCAGCTGAACGCAGAAAACGCACGTATCGTTGCGGGCACTTCGTTCAACAACATTCAATTGTTGTCGCAGAACGTAAGCCAAGTGTTCCAAATAGGTGCAAACAGTGTGAGCGGCGTGGACGACATCACCGTTGCGACAACCGCTGGGATTGCGCCAACTTCGACTTCATTGGGTGCGACATCACAATCCGCTCAAGCTGAAATCGCTAAATTGGACGTGGATATTGCTGCTGTTGCTGCTTCACGCGCCACCTTCGGTTCGGTTCAATCTCGTTTCGAGTCCGTTATTTCGAACTTGCAGATTGCTTCTGAAAACCAAGTGGCTGCGCGTAGCCGGATCATGGACACTGACTTCGCTGCAGAAACTGCTGCGTTGACCCGTGCTCAGATCTTGCAACAAGCAGGTACTGCGATGTTGGCCCAAGCGAACCAATCACCGAACACTGTCTTGACTCTGTTGCGTTAAGACGAGCTTGGTAGCATGATTATTCAACCGCCAGTTAAACCTAGCGGTTGAATATGAAAAGGAAAGAGAAGGAGCATTAAAATGCTAATTCAAAATATAAATAGTTCGGCCAGTTCGACTTGGTTCGCTAATGAAGGCGGTAGTACGGCGGTAGCCGCCCCTAAAAGTGAGCCCGCCCGGGTAGCCAGACCAGCACCTGAAATGCGTAAACCTAGCATTGCAGAGTTGGAAAGCGCCGTGAGAGAGTTGAATCAGTCGATGAAAGAAAGCAATTCGAATCTCGCTTTCACTGTCGATCCTGATACGCAGCAAACAGTCGTCAGTGTTAAGGATTCAAAAACGGGTGAAGTAATTAAACAGTTCCCTTCGAAAGAAGCCATTGCCATAGCCAAAGCAATTGGTGACATTCAACAGGGTCTACTTCTTAAACAGCAAGCTTAACTTAGGACGATCATGGCTATTCCTAGTACGGCGGCATCATCAGGCACTAACATCGACGTGGCAGGTATCGTCGGTAAGCTGATGGACGTCGAAAAGAGGCCACTGACCGCTCTGACTACCAAAGAAGGCAGCGCCCAAGCCAAAATATCGGCTTTCGGCCAAGTAAAGGGGGCGCTGTCTGCTTTCCAAAATTCACTGCTCGGCTTAAATAACGCCAGCAAATTTCAGGCTAATACAGCCACCTCTTCAGATCCAAGCGTGTTTACGGCAACGGCGATGAACTCAGCCGAGGTGGGTAGTCATTCCATCGACGTGATTAATCTCGCGCAGTCGCAACGCTTGGCAACACAAGGTATTTCTAGCACATCGGCCGCACTAGGTAATGGCACGATCACCTTTGATTTCGGCTCCGTTTCAAAGGGGCAGTTTGTGGCCAATCAGGGTAAATATCGCTCCAATGTGATTAACGATGCGACGATTAGTAATGCGACGGTTGCAGCCAAAGAAGGCGCGACCATCCTTGCGACAGATGCAGCCACCTTCGCGCCCGTCGCCAATGCTTCTGGCAGTATTCCGTCGGGCACCTTGACGATTAATGGTGAGGCGGTAGGCAAAATTAATTTACTCGATTCAGATAGCCCAGTTAATCGCGCCATCAACATTGCGGAAGCGCTGGATGATGCTTACGTTGCATCAGGTGGCGATGCTGACACCATTACGGCGGATAACGGCAAAATCACTATCAAAGCCGCCTCTGGAGGTAAAGCGATTACCTTTGGTATCGCGGGTGAAGCGAAAGACTCTGCTGAAGCTGCAAAAAATTTAGCCACGCTGATGAAGCAAACAGGCTTAACTGCCACTCAGTTGGGTACACAGGCTTATGGTAATTCCAGTGTTACCGTCGCCAGCACGGCGGGACTTTCTGTTGGCGATAGTATTGAAGGCGGCGGGTTGCCGACAGGTACGACCATCACCGAAATTTTAGACACCACTCATTTTTTAACTTCCGCGCCGGTAAGCGATGGCAGCAGTAAGACTGGCGTTACACTCAAGCTCAGCACGGTCTCTAGTACGAGAACAGTTGCGATTGATGGTAGCAATAATTCCATGCAAGGCATTCGCGATGCGATCAACGCAGCGAAAATCGGCGTTACGGCGAGCATCGTGAATGACGGCGGCGCAAAACCAAATCGCTTGGTGCTAACCTCAGACGAAATTGGCGCTGGCAACAACATGAATATCTCGGTGAGTGGCGATACCGCTTTGAGCGATCTGCTCACTCATGATGCAGCGGGTACCCTAAAACTATCTGAAATTGTCGCAGGTAAAGATGCGTCACTGGTGATTGATGGTATCCCAGTAAGCAAAGCAACCAACATTATCAATGACGCGATTCCAGGCGTTACCATTAATTTACTTGCCGCTGGTAGCAAAAACACGCTGAAAATTGGTCGTGATACCGAGTCAGTTAAAACTTCAGTTGAAGGTTTTGTAAAGACCTATAACGATCTAAAGAAAACGATTAAAGATCTGACTGCCTACAACGAAGCGACCAAAAAAGGCGCGACCCTACAGGGCGATTCAGCGATGCGTTCGCTGGAGCGCGAGCTCGATAGTATGTTGGCTACGCCATTAGGTACACCTGCGGGATCATTTACGAGCTTGTCGCAAATTGGCATCAGCAAGCAAACCGATGGTTCGTTAGCGATCGACAGTGGCAAATTTAGCAAAGCCATGGAAGAAAAATTTAACGACGTGGCGGGTTTGTTTGCCTCCATCGGTAAAACAACGGACCCTCTAGTTAGTTATAAAAACATTTCGGAGAAAACGGTTCCGGGAAATTACGCAATTTCTGTGTTGCAACAAGCGACACAAGGCCGCATGACGGGAAATAAAAGTGTGGCATTAGGGCTTACGGCTATCGACGCTGGCACTTCAATCAATGCCACTATTGATGGCCGCACGGCCTCGGTGGCGCTCACGGCCGGCACCTATTCCAGCGCAGAACTGGCGACCATGGTGCAGGATGCCATTAATAATTCCAGCGTGTTTGCGAGCGCGGGTAAATCGGTGGCAGCCTCGATTGATGCAAATGGATATTTAAGAATTAAATCAAATAGTTACGGATCGTCCTCGGGTTTTGACATGGGCGATGGCGCGGGCACTCCGGTGGCAGATCTCATGGGGGTGAACGCAAGTAAGTCTGCGGGCCAAGATGTGATGGGTACGATAAATGGCGAAATGGCAGCCGGCCAAGGCCAATTACTCACTTCAAGCTCCGGACCTTCGGATGGCTTGCAAGTGCAAATTAGCGGCGGCCCACTCGGCACGCGTGGCTCGGTCAATTACACGCAAGGTTATGCGTATAAATTGACTGACTTTGCGAATAAAGTACTTGGCAATACGGGCATATTGACCGGGCGGCTGAATGGATTGAGTACTACTGTAAGAGGTATTTCAAAAGAGCGCGATCAAATTAACGCACGTTTATCGAGCGTTGAAGAACGGTATCGTAGGCAATACACAAAGTTAGATGCAACGCTTAGCAATATGGGCAAAACCAGTAGTTACCTCTCTCAACAACTCTCTAAAATGTAAGCGGAGAAAAATATGAACATGAGCGCAGCGATTAAAACGTATTCCAACGTCGCCATCGAATCGAAGACGCACTCGTCTGATCCGCACAAATTAATTTTGATGCTTTATCAGGGCGCGTT
>JAUYFR010000093.1 GCA_030690855.1 Gallionellaceae bacterium | reverse complement strand
CCCTCCTAACTCCCCCTTATCAGGGGGAGAGCCGTATTGCTATTCCACTCAATGGGTTCATTGCACCTTACGCAAACGTGGCCAATTTGGTGAATTCATGTGCTTCTTTGCCTTCAGCGCGCTCTTTCCAAGGATCGTCTTGTGAATAACGTTGCGATTCCAAGAAGCGTGCGAAAAGCGCTGCGCGTTTAGCGTGGTCATCTACGATATTTTGTTTGATGTGCGCCAAGCCGACGCGCTCAATCCACGGTGCAGTGCGGTCAAGGTAATGCGCTTCTTCACGATACAGTTGCATGAAAGCGCCGGTGTATTCCAACACCTCTGCCTCCGTTTCCACTTTGCATAAGAAGTCGGTCACGCGCACTTTGATGCCGCCATTGCCGCCAACATGGAGCTCATAACCGGAATCAACGCACACCACGCCAAAGTCTTTGATGGTAGCTTCAGCGCAGTTACGCGGGCAACCAGACACGGCGATTTTGAATTTATGTGGCGTCCAAGAGCCCCACGTCATCTTCTCGATTTTGATGCCCATATCGGTCGAGTCTTGCGTACCGAAACGGCACCACTCTAAACCGACGCAAGTCTTAACGGTGCGAAGTGATTTGCCGTAAGCGTGGCCAGAAACAAAACCTGCATCCACCAATTCGCCCCACATCTTGGGCAGATTTTCTTTGGTGATGCCATACAAGCCAATGCGCTGACCGCCGGTGATGTGCACCGTAGGTACTTCGTAACGTTCGGCTATTTCAGCAATTGCTTTCAGTTCTTTCGGTGAAGTCACGCCGCCCCAAATGCGCGGGATGACAGAGTAAGTGCCGTCTTTTTGAATGTTGGCATGTACGCGCTCGTTGATAAAACGCGAGCGACTATCGTCCACGTATTCACCCGGCCATGCGGCCAGCAAGTAGTAATTCAGCGCTGGGCGACACACATGGCAGCCATCGGCATTTTTCCACTGCAATGCCTGCATTACTTCTGGAATCGTTTTTAAATTCTGCTGGCGGATGGTTTGCTGCATGTCTTGATGCGCGTGCTCGGTGCAGCCGCAAATCGGTTTTTTGCTGGGCTTGGCGGAGTAATCGCCACCCAAAGTATTTGCCAACAATGCTTCCACCAAACCCGTGCAGGAGCCGCACGAAGCCGAGGCTTTGGTATGGGCGCGCACCTCTTCCAGTGTGAATAGTTTTTTATCGATAATGGTATTCACGATGGTGCTTTTACATACACCATTGCAACCGCAAATCTCGGCGTTGTCCGGCATATTGGCTACACTCGCTGTCGCACCGTGACCGGAATCGCCGATGTGATTTTGTCCGAATAACAAATGTTCACGCATCTCCGAAACGTCCGTGCCGTCGCGCATCATTTGGAAATACCAAGGGCCGTCCAAGGTTTCTCCGTACATCACCGCGCCGCGCAATTTGTTGTCGCGCACAACCAGCTTTTTATACACACCACGGGCGGAGTCTTGCAGCAGTAACTCTTCATCTTCAGTCGTTACGTTGAAATCACCGGCAGAAAATAAATCGATACCGGTTACTTTGAGCTTGGTGGAAACAGACGAGCCTTCGTAACGCATGGCGCCATAACCGGCGAGATGATTGGCCGCGACTTTGGCTTGCTCAAACAGCGGTGCAACGAGGCCGTAGGTTTGTCCGCGATGCTGCACACATTCGCCGATGGAATAGATTTTCGGGTCGTAGGTTTGCATGGTATCGCTCACCACGATGCCGCGTTCGCAGTGAATGCCTGCTGCTTTAGCCAATGCAATGTTGGGGCGAATACCCGCCGACATGATTACCAAATCCGCCGCAATTTCTTCACCGTCTTTGAAGCGCAAACCTGTCACCGAGGTATCACCGAGAATGGCTTCGGTCTGGCGCGAGAGGTAAAACTTTAATCCGCGTTTTTCCAGTGCATCTTTCAGTAAGCCGCCGCCCACCTTATCTAATTGGCGCTCCATCGGCCATTCACACAAATGCACGACCGAGACATCCATGCCCCGTAGCGATAGACCATTCGCCGCTTCCAGTCCAAGCAGCCCGCCGCCGATGACCACGGCTTTTTTACCCGGCTGAGCCGCTGCCAACATTTTTTCAACGTCGTCGATGCTGCGATAACCCAGCACGCCGGGCAGGTTGATGCCGGGCACCGGCAACATGATAGGGTTGGAGCCGGTGGCGATGAGTAGACGATCATAAGGCGCGACGATGCCATCCTCTGTTTCTACCACGCAGCGCGCACGGTCGATTTTCGTCACGGTTTTGCCGGTGTGCAGGGTGATGTTATTTTCGCTGTACCAGCTCCAATCATTGAGAATGGTGTCCTGAAAAGTCATCTCGCCGGAGAGTACCGGCGACAATAAAATGCGGTTGTAGTTGGGCTGCGGTTCCGCGCCGAATACCGTGATGTCAAATTCATCCCCCGACATTTTTAGCAGCTCTTCAATGGTGCGAATGCCCGCCATGCCATTGCCGATCACCACTAAACGTAATTTGCTTTTTTCCATGTTGCACTCCTCTTAATAAAAAACGTCGCCCGTACTTTTCAGTCGGAACGACGCCTTTGTCGTTAATGCCATTCAAATTAAGAACCCGCCGTTGGGCCTAAAAATTACTTGCTACTACTTACAAATCAAAAATCGATTTGTTGGAAAACAAACTAATCTCATCCCCTTCAGTTAGCGTGTCAGAAAATTTCGCTAACTTTTTATTCACTGCGCAGATCACATGCTGCTCATCTAACTCATAAGCCCAGTTCTCACCCCGTTTTCTTAACTGTGCCAACACCTGAGCGAGCGTGTGTGGTTGCTCAGGGATGGCCATCATTTCAGAGGTCATCAGCAGAAACTCGCTGGGGCGGCCGAAATAAGAGATCGCAACTTGCATGATTTAAGCCGCTTTCTTTGCTTGCTTTTGATACAGAAATTCCAACACCTTGCCGCGCAAGGAGTGATAGTGCGCATCGTTCGCTAGTGCTAAACGATTGCGCGGTTTAGGTAAATCAACGGTGAGAATTTCGCCGATGGTGGCGGCCGGACCGTTAGTCATCATCACGATACGATCAGATAACAGCACCGCCTCGTCTACATCGTGCGTCACCATCACCACCGTGCTGTGGGTGGCGGCGACGATCTTCATTAGTTCATCCTGCAAGTGCGCACGCGTGAGCGCATCCAGTGCGCCGAACGGCTCGTCCATCAGCAATACTTTAGGCTGCATCGACAGTGCGCGGGCAATACCGACGCGCTGTTTCATACCGCCAGAAATTTCGTGCGGAAATTTGTGTTCGGCGTGAGTGAGGTGAACTAAGGCAAGGGCTTCACGGGTGCGCTCGTTGAGCTGGGCTTTGCTTTCAGTGACACCGAATACGCGCTCGACCGCGAGATGCACGTTGTCAAAACAGGTCAGCCAAGGCAGCAGTGAGTGGTTTTGAAACACCACGCCGCGATCTGGCCCCGGTCCTGCAATTTCACGATCCGCGCATAACATGATGCCGTCAGTGGGCATCAATAATCCGGCAATTAAATTCAGCAATGTTGATTTGCCGCACCCGGAGTGGCCGATCAACGTGATGAATTCGCCCGGATCAATTTTGAGATCGATGTCTTTGAGTGCGACGAATGCGCCTTTATTGGTGTCAAACGACATCTGCACGTTTTCGATTTGTACGTATTTTTTCATGGCAGCTCCGATCAGTATTTGAATCGCTTAGCGATTTGAATCAGCAACATTTCCAGTAACAAACCCACGATGCCCACCACGAAAATCGCGATGATGATGTGTTCCACATTGAGGTTGTTCCACTCGTCCCACACCCAGAAGCCAATACCCACGCCGCCGGTCAACATCTCCGCCGCGACGATCACCAACCACGCGGTGCCAATCGCCAAGCGGATGCCGATGAGCATGTAAGGGAGGGTGGCCGGAAATAAAATCTTGGTGAAGACTTTCCATTCAGACAGGTTGAGTACGCGAGCTACGTTCAAATAATCTTGCGGCAACTGGCGTACGCCCATCGCGGTGTTAATAATCATCGGCCAAATGCTAGAGATGAAGATCACCCAGATCGCGGCGGGATTCGCTGCCTTGAGCACCAGCAGGCCGATTGGTAGCCAAGCCAGGGGCGATACCGGTCTGAGCATACTAATGATGGGCGCAGTCATTTTGTCGAGA
>JAUYFR010000074.1 GCA_030690855.1 Gallionellaceae bacterium | reverse complement strand
AATTGACGGTTTAACGCTCACCATGACGCCGGGTGCGCAGCCAGGGGACACTTACATGATTCGCCCAACTGTTGCGGGCGCACGTGACATTGACGTCGCCGCGAAAGATCCAAGCAAAATTGCGGCAGCGATACCGGTGCGTACCAATGCCACGTTGAGCAATCGCGGTAGTGGAAAAATTGAAGCCGCTAAAGTTAATACCGCTGCAGGTACAGTCGCAGCAGATCCGATGCACCCGATGATTGATCGGAATCTAAAAAATCCAGTCACAATTACTTTTACCAGTCCCAATGCTTTTAACGTAGTAGATAACGCAACAGGTGCAAGCCTCGCCACGGGTGAAACTTATACCGAAGGGAAAGACATTAGTTTTAACGGTTGGACTACGCAGATTGGTGGTGCACCCGCTGCGGGCGACACGTTCACCGTAGGGCCCAATCTAAACGCGACAGCGGATGGCAATAACGCCTTGCTGATGGCTGGACTGCAAACCAAAAACACTTTGGGCGCTCCCGAGGGAGGAGAGCCAACCGCCACTTTCCAAGGAGCGTATGCGCAGTGGGTGAGTGATGTCGGAAATAAAACGCGCGAGCTAGCGGTGACCAGTGCTGCGCAAACTAGCATGGCAGAAGAAACCGTCGCTGCGCAACAAGCCTATTCTGGTGTGAATCTGGATGAAGAGGCTGCGAATCTGATGCGCTACCAGCGCTCTTATCAGGCCGCAGGAAAAGCTATGCAAATTGCCAACACACTGTTTGATACAGTGCTTGAATTAGGGAGGTAAGTGAGCCATGCGTATCAGCTCAGGTAGCCTTTTTGATACCAACGTCTCGATGCTGAATCAACAGCAAGCATCGTTGTTGCATACCAATCAGCAAGTGGCTTCTGGCCGCCGTATGTTGACGCCAGCGGATGATCCTGCGGCCTCTGCGAACGCCTTGCAAGTGACGCAAGCGGATGGTACCAATAGCCAATACACGATTAACCGCAATGCCGTAAAAGCCTCTACCGGCATGGCAGAAGCCGTTTTGCAAAACGTCACCACCGTCATTCAAGATGTAAAAACGATGGCGGTGCAAGCAGGCAATGGCACCTTTTCCCCTTCCGATAGAAAATCAATTGCCGACGAGATGCAAGGGCGTTTGGAGCAATTAACTGCGCTGGCGAATAGTACCGACGGCACCGGAAATTATTTGTTCTCGGGCTTTCAAGGTAGGACCATTCCCTTTGTGAATACACCCTTAGGTGTGCAATACATGGCGGATGATGGTCAGCGCATGGTGCAGGTGAGCAGTTCGCGGCAAATGGCCAGCAGCGATTCCGGTGCAGAAGTTTTTATGCGTATTAAAAGTGGCAACGGGACTTTTGTGACTGAGGCCTCGCAAACCAACATTGGCGCGGCGGCAATTGGTCAAGGCTCGGTGACCAATTCAAATCGACTTACCGGCAGCACTTACCAACTTACCTTTGTAACGCCTAGTCGTTACACCATCACCGAAAAAACGGCTAAGGGTGAAACCTTGCCCCCTGTTCCTGTGCCGCCAGAGCCTGCCTATCTATATACAAGTGGCGAAGCCATTGAGCTACCTGGTATGCAGATATCCTTGTCTGGTAACCCAGAAGCGGGTGATGAGTTCACTATTTCACCGAGTCGAAACGAAAGTTTATTTAAGGTGATGGGTGATTTAATTCAAGCGTTGCGCACCACCAGCCCAGAAGGCAGCGGTGCAACCGGGGGCTTGCTTACCAGTGCCATTAGTAAAGCGATGAGTGGCTTAGATCGCGGGCTGGATAAAGTGTTGACGGCGAGAGCGTCACTGGGTGCGCGTATGAACGAATTGGACTCCTTGCAAGCCACTGGCGAAGATTTGGCGCTGCAATACAAGCAGACTTTATCCACGCTACAAGATTTGGATTACAACAAAGCGGTAAGTGATTTGAATCGCCAAACCACCAGCCTTACTGCGGCACAAAAATCTTTTAAGCAGGTTGCTGATCTGTCAATGTTCAATTACATGTAAGCAGGCGCGGGTACTCGAAACTGTCTAACCAGATCGGACACATTTTTCTGCTGTAAAAATAATCTCGTAAAGAAAAATCCCCGTACTCTTCCGAGCACGGGGATTTTAGTTATGCACTACTCAGCTTAGGTCGACATTTCAGTCAGAATATTCTTCAACCAGCTCTCTGCATAGATATGCTCATGCTGAGTTGTAGAAAAATCTACCGGTGAAATACCGCCAGAGTTTGGTACGGCAGCAATCTTGCCATCAATCACTTTATAGACAAACGCAACGCTAATCGACTCATGGTCGCTAATCGCGCTGTAGCAAACGTTAAGTGTAGAAAGATCAACCGTTTCTTTACCATTCATCAATGCCACGAGGTTAGTCGCGCACACCTTGGCTTCGGTGTTAGCAGAATAACCAGACTTCGGCATTGCGCCAGCAGCAGCAGAGTCGCCGATAACGTGAATGTCTTTATGAATCTTCGACTCGAACGACACAGTATCTACTGGGCACCAGTTTTTATCTGGCCCAACTAGGCCCGCTGCAACGGCTATGCGACCCGCGCGTTGTGGTGGAATGAAGTTAACCACGTCGCCCTTGAAGTCTTCAATCCCTTCAACGGTTACCGTCTTAGTCGCAGCATCAACCTTTGTTACTTTTTTGCCTGGAATGTAAACCATGTTGTCTTTGTAGTAAGTGTTCCAAGCCTTTGTAAACAATGGCTTTTTCGCTACTACATCGGCATTCGCATCTAATAACATCACCTTGGACTTTGGCTTATTTGTCTTCAGGTAGTTTGCGATCAATGAAGCGCGCTCGTAAGGCCCTGGAGGGCAACGATAAGGTACGAGAGGCATGCTGATAATGACATTACCGCCATCCGCCATCGCTTCTAGTTGCTTGCGCAACAAAATCGTTTGCTCGCCAGCCTTCCATGCATGCGGCATCAGCAGTGAGGTTTGATCGTTATAACCTTCGATTTCTTCAGTGCGGAAGTCAACGCCCGGAGACACGATCAAACGGTCGTAAGAGATTGTTTTGCCGTCGCCCATGGTCACTGTCTTAGCAGCAGGGTCGATCGCTGTTACATCGGCATACACCATCTTGATGCCGTGATTTTTGGCTAGCTTGTCATAGCTGATGGTTAGCGGTGACAAGTCTTTCATCAGACCACCGATATAGTAGTTACTGAAAGGACAAGAAACATATTGCTTGTTGCGCTCGATCATCACTACTTCGATGGTGGAGTCCAACATGCGTACATACTTAGCGGCGATAGTGCCGCCGTAACCGCCACCAATCACTACTACGCGACGCTGTTTGCCCTTAGGCATCACTTCAGAAGCTGAGCCTGCGGCTACCGCAGCACTGGCAACGCTAGCAACACCCGCCATGGCGACTGTCGATGCGCCACCCAAGAGTTTGATAAAATTTCTGCGATCAAGTGTCATATTTTTCTCCCCTTATTTCACGTTAGCGTAGAAAGTCAGGATGGCATCCAACTCTTCTTTGCTCAATTTTTTAACTTTGTCAGCCATTTTTTCTGGCATTTTGCGCTTTTCAGTGGAATACAGCTCCATCTGAATTTGCAGGTAAGGCAGCCACTGGCTAGCCATTACTGGCGCTTCATCCTTACCCTCTTTGCCATTTTCCATATGGCAGCGACTGCAATTCTTTTTCGCTAGCTCAGCCCCTTTTTTGATATCGGCTTTTTTCAGAGTTTGGCTGGTCACATGAAATTTTTGCTTGGAGAAAAAATCACCCATCAAAGCAAATTCTTCATCCGTATAGGCCTTTGCAACGCGCCCCATCACAGTGGCAGGACGCTCACCGCTTTTGAATTTCTTCATGGCATCAACGATGGCTTCTTTCGATTGATTTGCTAAGGTTGGCATGCTCGGTCCAGCACTACCTGCCCCACCGTGGCAGCCGAGGCAACCAAAGGTCAGCATTTCAGGCGTTGGCGGCATCGCATACGCATTGGCTGAAAAAGCCAATACACCAGAAACCAGTATTCGTTTACTCCACTTCATCATGGTGAACCTCCTCTAAGAATTAACTTCGCAGAAACCTGCGCTTCCTTTATTCACAACTTCTTACGACTTTGCTACTGCTTACACTTTATTGCTTTTGTACATTGAGATAACTTTTAACTTCTTTGTTATCTTTGTCTAGGCCGAATTGATAGCCCAGTGACACGTAGTGGAAGCGCGCTCCAGCGAAGTTTTCGTGCACGGCAAAGCCAAAGTTATAAGACTTGCCCGCAACGATATTGTGATCGCCTGTTCCCTTACCTGCCAAATCGCGCTCGAAAGTTACCACCCACTTGTTGCCCGACTTCTTACCATCAGCTTTGATTAAGCTTTTTCCGCCGTCCATGTGACGCTCGGTATCCACGTAACCATCAACTGCTTTTTCACCTTTGCGCCATTGCATCAAGTCCATGAATTTGCCGGTAGCGACATTGCCATCTTTGACATATTTAGTTTTCTTATCGTCTTTAGGGCTTTTCATGCTGCGTAAGTCATTATGGCAAGTACCCCAGCAGCCATTGATCTCAGCATCTTCAACGGTGCCACCGCCATCAAACATCATGGTTAGCTTAACTTCGTTTTTGCTGTCCATCTTAGGTTCAGATACCGCCTTAGGGCTTGCCCACTCATAGCGGAAATAGATTTTGCTACCATCATGAGCAATTTGTACGGTAGCGGGCACTGAGCCTGCTTTACCTGCAACAGGTTTCGGCTCAATGATTGATTTAGAGCTACCCACTGCCTCGCCCTTTACAACTTTGTCGCCAATTTCGGTGGCATCGGAATCGTGACACTTAGCACAAGTGCGTCGCTTCTTAGTCATGTCAGTAGCAGAGGAGTGATCATTAACATTCATCACCCACTCATAGCTGGCTTGTCCTGGGTAGAACAAAGTCACTTTACGTGGCTGCACTTTGCTCCAGTCAGGTGCGGCATAGGACTGTCCAGCTACAAGAGCACCGATAGACATCACTGCCGCCAAAATTGCATGTTTCTTTTGCATTGCTTTCTTCTCCCTATAAAAAATAAAGCCGCAACTTAATGTTGCGGCCTAACTTTAAAGCCCTTCTTTTTCGATTTCTTCAGCAGTCAACTGAGTGTGTACTGCTTTGTGAGCGATACCCTTATGGCAATCAATACAAGTTTTACCATCCTCAACGGCGCCTTCATGTTTGGTAACTGAGCGCTCTTTTTGCTTGGTGGTATCCATGCGATCAAACTTGTGGCAATTACGGCACTCTTTTGAATCTGTCTCTTTCATCTTTTTCCACACGCGCTTGGCCATTTCCAAACGATGTGCTTCAAACTTCTCCGGTGTATCGATCACACCGGTGATCTCACCGATGATATCTTTAGCGGCAAATACCTTCATCGTTAGCTTGCGTGCATAATCCCAAGGCTCTTTGCTGCTCGCCACGTGGCAGTCTGGACAGCCCACTGAAACACCGGCACGATTGCTAAAGTGAACGGTTTTCTTTAAGTCTTCATACGGCTCTGACATCGTATGGCAAGAAATGCAAAACTCGGTATGGTTGGTGTATTCCATGCCGGTATTTAAACCGCCCCACATAATGACACCGCCCAATGTGCCTATTAATAAGATGACCCATGTTGGATGTTTCGGTGAATGTTTTAACCAAGCCAGAAACTTCTTGATCCCAGAAACTTTATTGCTATCTGCCATGCGCTACTTCCTTTCACTGCATTAAGTTACTCAATGATTGCGTCGTCTTCGCGCTGCTCGCCGCGATTATCTACCCAAGAAACGGTAATCTTTTCACCCGCAACTGCGCCAAAAAAGCGACAGATTAAATAAGGGTTTTTTGAGACAGAAGTGCCAAACTGCCCTTCGAAAACGACCTCATCTTTATGCTTTACTTTGAATGCGGTGATGTACCAAGCCGGAATTACATTTCCTTCATCATCTTTGCGACGACCATTCTCCATTACATGCTGCATTAACATTTTAACTTCGGCGTACTCGCCTTTTATGGCGGCCTTCATTTTGGTTGGACTTGACATTAGCAGCCCCCCGCCGAAACTTTGACTTCTTTTGATGCTCGATAAAACTTACCGTTTGCTTTAACTAAAGCAATGACTTTTGAAGTTTGGGCCATCTTAATTTTGGTGTTCACATATCCTGCGGCTCGCTTCGGAATCAAAAAGCTAGCGGCCAAAATAGTCGGATTTTTTTCTACTAAAATCGAAATTTGTTCGATCTGCGGTAATGAGCATTCCACCGTCACGGGAACAACAGTGCCATTTTCAGCAATTTCGGGCGCCGTAATTTGTATCGCAGCGTTTTCTGTGGCAATGAACCCGCCTAATGCATCCAGTGCCGCATCAAGTGATTTAGCTTCAAAAGCAGCGGCAGACAGACCCGCTAAGGCTAAGTTAGGCATGATGCCAAGTGAAGTCAGCACGCCTAGCAGACTCAGGTCTCCCATCGTTTTTAGTGACTGGCGACGCCCCAAGTCTATACTGTCGCGATTCTGATTATGCATCCACATCCCTTCATGTTAAAGACAAACGCTCAAATGGAGTGTCATTTGATAATGCCAGTTAAATATTAGCCATAGCCCTTAAGGGTTATTAGTCCTCAATGAGTGTTGAGTACATGACAGAAAAGCTCGGGATTGGCTAAGGGTTAGGCAACTTGCGTCTAGTTAACGAATCACAGAAATTAGCTATATTCGGAGAAGTACGCCTCCGCGAAAAAGATAATTTCTGGTAGATTGTTGAGCGTACTCGGATTGTTGTACTTTGCAATAATCGAAGGCAAAAAAAGACCCCTGAACCAAAGGGGGAGGTCAGAGGCCTAAAGTCTTAACTAGGGGTTAAGACACCTGCTCAGGGAGGAGAAACAGGAGATGACTCACATCATCTGCACACTCAGATGTAGGCGTTTAAAAATAGTTCAACAGATTTAAAAAAATATTTTAGGAATTACCATGCAAACACTCGGAAAGTATCCACAAATAAGAATGCGCCGTATGCGGCATGACCAGTTCTCTCGTGACTTAATGCGAGAGAACATACTCACTGCGGCAGACTTTATCTACCCTGTCTTTGTGCTCGAGGGGACAAATAAAGTTGAGGAAGTGAAGTCTATGCCGGGCGTGCAGCGCAAGACTTTGGACTTGCTGCTGAAAGATGCCGAACAATGCGTCAAGCTAGGCATTCCTGTGATGGCGATTTTTCCTGTGATTGACGCATCACTTAAAACTTTGGGCGCAGAAGAGGCCTTCAACCCGAATGGCCTCGTGCCGCGCGTGGTGGCGGCGCTGAAAAAAGCCTTTCCTGAGCTCGGAGTGATGACTGACATCGCGCTCGACCCTTACACCAGTCATGGTCAAGATGGCCTGATCGACGATAACGGCTACGTACTGAATGACGAAACCATTGCTGTACTAACCAAGCAGGCACAATGCCATGCTGCCGCAGGGGCAGACATCGTTGCCCCATCCGACATGATGGACGGACGCATTGCTGAGGTTCGCGCAGCGCTCGATGCCCATAAACACATCCACACCCGCATCATGGCCTATTCCGCCAAATATGCTTCTAGCTTCTACGGACCGTTCCGTGATGCGGTTGGCTCTAGCGGCAATCTCGGCAAAGGCAATAAATACACCTACCAGATGGATCCCGCTAATTCTGACGAAGCACTATGGGAAGTTGGCCTCGATCTACAAGAAGGCGCAGATATGGTGATGGTTAAACCGGGCATGCCTTATTTGGACATTGTGCGTCGCGTGAAAGATGAGTTCAAAGCGCCCACCTTTGTGTATCAGGTGAGTGGCGAATACGCCATGCTTAAGGCCGCTGCGCAGAACGGCTGGCTAAACGAGGAGGCTTGTGTATTGGAATCGCTACTGGCATTTAAACGCGCAGGGGCAGATGGGATTTTGACTTACTTCGCGTTGGATGCTGCAAGGTGGTTGCAGAAATAATCAACCTGCTCCCCTCAGTTTAAGCCACAGAATTCACAGAGATGGATGCGATTTCGTTCTTAAGCTAAAGAACACATCAATACGCTATCTCGATATTTCGGCCGAATGTGGAACATACGAAATGCGCCGAAATTTTTTGCACTAGATATCGTGCCAGCATAAACCGGCGCGGCCCAATGTGCGTCCTCTATCTCTAGCATCGCTACAAACGGTTCTGTGCCAAAAATTTCACCCGGTGGCGTAACGGGTTCGATGCGTGCGGCTTTAATAACATCGCTACTTGAGTACGTGTATTTTTGCGCAAAGTGATCGTAAAGTTTGTAAGTGGGTCCGTAATGCAAGCCAATGCGCAACAATAAAGGCTTTGTTAGGCCAAGTGATGATTGATCAATCGTTGCTAATGCATCGTTGATCTCCATGGCGACTTGCGCTGCTGTTGAGGCTTTTGCGGTAATTAGGTGGATTGCGTCGCCCCAAGTTTCTAAATGCTCAATTTCATTACGATGCTTGTTAATGACGGCAGCTAAAACGGGGTGAAGCACGTTGAAATACCAAAGAAGATTGCGGTCGCTTAATTTGCTAAAACCACGTACGTAAGCAAACAAAATATCTTATGGTTCGCGACGCTCTGCGGGATAGTCATGTTGTGTCTTTTGCTGGTTGCTACGTGGAACCACATTAGGACTCGCGATAATTTCAGAGTGATAACCAAGTGATTGCCATTTCAGAATATTGGAGTGGGTGCCTCGACTTCGATTCGATAAGTCTTGATTCCATACGACTAGCTGTAGTGCTTTGGTATTCAAGGTGTTGGCGCGCATGATGGCCATGCCCATCGCCACATTCGAACACAAATAGAATAGAGATTCATCACCTAGAAAATCAGATTCGGTGACGTAAGAAACGGTATTTGCGTTAGCAAGGCAAGTATGAAAACGCTTTGTCCATTGCGCACCGGCGGGATGAACCGAAACGGCGTTGAAATTTTCTTTACCGAAGGGTAGCCAAACATTTAATTCTCCGCCCTGTTTTAGGATTGCTTCAGCAAACAAAATATCAGAGCCGGCCATGAGCGAGCCATAAGCGACCGCACAATGTTTTTCTGCGATTACGTTTTCAATTTGGTGGGCGAGTTTTAGTTCATCTGCCTCGCTGATGGGGTGGTGATTGTAAAAAGCGTGACCACAATAGTGAATGACGGTTTCAGGAAGTAAAGGCGCCAAGATGTTTACGTCGATGTGCAAATATCGGCAAATTAAACCGAGTTGAAAAAATGTGCGTGCGCGGGTGAGTAAATTTTTCTCGTTGTGTTGAGCGGCAAGTGAGATTGCTTGAATGGCATCATCGAGCTTATGCAAAAGCAGACTGGCTTCAGCTTGGGTTGCGAGTGAAAAATAGGGTGGCCCATCATCTTGTTTGGCAAGAAGAAGTGCTTGTTTTGCTAGCGCACTAGATTTTTCCGGTTGTCCATAAAGCAAATAGAGGGTGGCGGCGTTAACTGCTGAATAGTGTCCACGGGTACGTTCAAATTCGCGCTGATAAGTAATCGCTGCGGTTTCAAATTTCTTAGGGTCAAACTGCTCGGGTGGGGTGCTAAGATCAATATTTTGAAATGCGATGTCCTTTAAGATGCGCGCTTCTAAAGCTCGGACATACTCGTCGTGACTTTTGTGGAGCTTGTAAGCATAGAAGGTGTCAAGTGCACGTTGTTTTGCGTTGCATCGAGTGAGTGCCAGCACCGCGCAATATTTAAAATATTCCTCATGGGGGTGTTCTTCTAGCGCGGCTTGTGCAAGGTCGTACTCTTTTAAGTAATCTCCCGCACGTTGCACAGCAACGAGATCCGCTCGAATTTTTTCTAGAGCGCTATTCATGGCTCAACTATGATTTGTCCATGCGTCGATACTGCACGGCTTCGGCGATATGGGTGAGTTGAATATCTTTGCTGCCTTCAAGATCAGCAATTGTTCGCGCCACTTTCAGCACGCGGTGATAAGCCCGTGCGGAAAGATTCAACCGCGTAATAGCTTGACGCAACAGTGTTTCACTCGCTGCATCAGGTGCACAAAATTCATCAATTTCGCTAACTGATAACAGTGAATTTGGTTTGCCTTGTCGTGCGAGTTGGCGTTGACGTGCGGCTTCGACACGCGCTTGAATGGTCGCGCTACTTTCGCCATCGGACTGCCTCAATAAATCTTCTTGTGGCACCGCAGGCACTTCAATTTGTATGTCGATGCGGT
>JAUYFR010000065.1 GCA_030690855.1 Gallionellaceae bacterium | reverse complement strand
GGCGAACAGGGTGTAGCTGCGGTTCTTTTCCAATAGGTGGCGGGCGATGGCGTAGGCCAAGGCTAGGCCGTCGAAGGTACTGGTGCCGCGTCCGATTTCGTCCACCAGCACCAGACTTTTTTCGGTAGCGTTGTGCAGGATGTTGGCGGCCTCGGTCATCTCGACCATGAAGGTGGAGCGCCCGCTGGCCAAGTCGTCCGATGCGCCGATGCGCGTGAAAATTTGGTCGATCTCGCCTAGCGTCGCCGCTTGTGCGGGGACGAAACAGCCGACGTGGGCGAGTAGCGCGATGATGGCGACCTGACGCATGTAGGTCGATTTACCGCCCATGTTGGGGCCGGTGATGAGCAGCGTGCGGCGCGTGTCGTTGAGCTGCGTGTCGTTCGGCGTGAACTGATCCACTTGCGCTTCCACCACCGGATGGCGGCCTTTGAGGATGTTGATCTGCGCATCGTCGCCAAATTGCGGCGCGCAAAAATTCAGCGTGGCGGCGCGTTCGGCGAAGGTGGCGAGCACGTCCAGTTCGGCGATAGCGGCGGCGATGCGTTGCAGTTGCGGGATGAACGGCGCGAGCTGGTCGAGCAGTTGTTCGTACAGAAATTTTTCGCGCGCCAGTGCGCGGTCATTGGCGGAGAGCGCTTTGTCCTCGAAGGCTTTGAGTTCCGGCGTGATGTAGCGCTCGGCGTTTTTCAGCGTCTGACGGCGGCGGTAGTCATCCGGCACGTTTACCGATTGGGCGATGCTCACTTCGATGTAGAAACCGTGTACGCGGTTGTATTCCACTTTCAAGGTGGTGATGCCGGTGCGTTGGCGTTCGCGGGCTTCTAGGGCGAGCAGGAAATCGCCGCAATTGGTTTGGATGCCGCGCAATTCGTCTAGCTCGGCATCGAAGCCGTCGGCGATGACGCCGCCTTCACGCAGGACGGAAGAGGGCTCGGATTTTAGCGATGTTTGCAGGACGGAAACCAGATGTGTATCGGCTTGCAGGGCATCGGCGAGGATGGCAATCAGCGAATGGTTTTGAAGGTCGGGTTTCAGCCTGACATTGTTGTTATCAAGTCGGGCTGAATCCCGACCTACGAGTTCGACGTGTAGTTGCGGCAAGGTGAGTAGCGTGTCACGCAGACCGGAAAGGTCGCGCGGCCTTGAGCTGCGAAGGGCGATGCGGGCGGTGATGCGTTCTACGTCTACGCTGGGCTTTAGGTGTTCGTGGATGGAGCGATACAGTGCAAACCCACCCCAGCCCTCCCTTGTACCCGCAAGGAGTACGCCGATGGGTGCCCCGCTGCTTCGCAGCGACCCATTCGCAGTCAGGGAGGGAGCGGCATCTGCGACACCCACGGCTCCAGCTCCCACGGCTCCAGCTCCTCCCCTGACAAGGGGAGGTTGGGAGGGGTTAGGGGTTAAGGTGTTGAGTTGTTCTACCGCATCCAGCCTTGTCCGCAACACATTCCTATCCCGCAATGGATGATGCAGCCAATTCGCCAGCAACCTGCTGCCCATGTTGGTGGCGCAGGTGTCGAGTAGCGAGAGCAGTGTCGGTGCAGGTTCGCCGCGCAATGTTTGGGTGATTTCCAGATTGCGCCGTGTGGCGGCGTCCATGCGCACGTACTGGTCGGCGCTGTACACCTGCATGCTGCGGATGTGGCTGATGGCTTGGCCTTGGGTGAGTTTGGCGTAGCCGAGCAATGCGCCTGCCGCTTCTAGCCCCACAGTGAAATCGTCGCAGCCGAATCCGGCGAGGTCGAGGGTGGAAAACTGTTGGCACAGTGCGCGGCGCGCGGTGTCGAGCTCGAAATGCCATTCGGGTAATGTTTTGAAAGCCGCATGAATACTGCTCTTCACTGCGGCGTTTTCGGCGTGCAAGATTTCGGAGGGGTGCAGGCGTTCCAGTTCGGCCGGCAGGTTGTCAGTGGCGGTTTCGCACACGAAAAACTGACCGGAAGCGAGATTCAGCCAGGCCAGGCCCAGCTTGCCGCTACGCTGATGCAGAGACAGCAGCAGATTGTCGCGTTTCTCTTCCAACAATGCAGAGTCGGTGACGGTGCCGGGCGTGACGATGCGCACCACTTTGCGATCCACTGGGCCTTTGCTGGTGGCGGGGTCGCCGATCTGTTCGCAGATAGCGATGGATTCGCCCATCTTCACCAAGCGTGCGAGGTATTGCTCCGCCGCGTGATACGGCACGCCTGCCATTTTGATCGGGTTGCCGTTGGATGCGCCGCGCTGGGTGAGGGTTATGTCGAGTAGCTTGGCGGCGCGCACCGCATCCTCATGGAACAGTTCGTAGAAATCGCCCATGCGGTAAAACAGCAGCATGTCTGGATACTGTGCCTTAATGCCCCAGTACTGAGCCATCATGGGGGTATGCTTTAACTCTATGTTTTCTTTATTCATTTTGTCCGACAGCCTAATGGCTGTCTAAATATTTTAGCGAATTCCGACCCATCGGCTTGTGGTGTTTCGCGTAATCGAATGTATCTATCATGAGGTAGGTTGTCAAAAATGGATACGAACGGGATCATACGGCTAGTCTTTTTTCGTGCTTTTGCTGCCGTAAAACGTCACGTAAGGGCATATGTATTATTGCAATATCATGAATTTATTGACTTATTTTTATGGCATGCGGATTGCATTTATTGTTCTGCCATCTGCTTCGTTGAGACAAGGTCAAACTAAAATCACCGCAAGCCTTTGCAGACCTTGCATTTCATCCGCACAAACGTGCCGCTTATTCCATTTAATTAACCGCTCATCATCGGTTCGCGAGGGTGTCTGTGCGACCTTGAGTTGGCAACTCGCTCCTTGTTATTGTCTCTTCCAAGCAATACCGATTAGGTATGCATATTGAAATAGGAGACGATCATGGCAAATCTAGACACACTAAAACAAGAATGGGAGCCGCTCTGCGAAGACAGTCCCTACACTATTCCGACCGAGCGCCCGGTGATCTGCATGGAGCATAAGAAAACCAAAGAGCATGCCTATTTTGATATTAAGTTGGATCGGCTACTTTCACCGCAAGAGGCATTTGATGTCTTGAGAGGGCACAACTGGAGCGTTTATTCATAATGAGCATTATTCGCTCTCAAGATGGTCGTTGCTGGTAAACATCCAAGTGCGCGTAATACTCAGTACATCAACTTCTTTACGAATATTGGGCGGAAAAGGCGCATAGGGCGCGGCGAGCTTCACAATGCGCATAGCAGAGGCGTCCAAAATACGCTGCCCAGACGAGCGATTAACTTCTACACTTTCAATGCTGCCATCGGCGCGAATCGATACGGTCAGCGTTAGTTTCCCATAAATTTTTTGATCTCGTGCTTGTTGCGGGTAATTCATATTACCTACGCGTTCAACCTTGGCACGCCAATCTTCTACATATTGAGCGTAGCGATATTCCTGCGTGCGAGCGCCAATAAATTTGCGCTTGGGCATCTTTTCGTAAGTATCCATGCTTTTACTAATCTCGGCTTCGAGCCGCGCAATTTCAAGCGAGCGTTGCACCAAATCTTGGCCGCTGAGTTCAGCACTGGCTGGGTTCTTGTTATTTTTTTCCTCGGGGATGCTGTAGTTGCTTTTCAGTTGCGTGAGTAAGCGTTTCGCTTCTTGTTCTAGTTGTTTAACGCGTTGCGCAGATTGCTCGGGTGAAAATTGCTCATCGTCACTTAAGGTAGGGAGGGGCGTTTTGGCATGACGATCGTCAGCGGTATTACCGCCGCCATCGAGGTTGTTTTGCGCCATCTTCTCCGCATTCATCGGACGAGTTTTTGATTTGCTATTCACCAGCACCACTTCTAACGGACGTAAGGGCGCGCTGATTATTTTGCCAAAGCCGGGAAACGCAAAGCCGATGCCAAAAAAGATGAGAGCGTGAAAACCCAGTGAAACGAACACCGAAAATGCGATGCGCTGTGAGGGCTTGAAACCAATCATGCAGGCGTTGCCTCAATTGCTGAAACGAAGCGGGCGCTGAAATTTAAATCAAGCAAATCAATGTCTCCAATTTCCAAAATTGCACGTGAGTTTGCTGGCAGCTCTGGCAATGAAGGAATTTTACTGGTCAGTGGAATTGCTACAAGTTTGACTAAATTCTCGCGCAAAATCCATACTTCAGTTTGCTTGATATCTTCTTGTTGCAACCAACGCAAGCACCAGTAGCGCTCCATCTGGCGTTGAAAGTCGTTATAGAGGGTGTAGGCCGCATCGAAATCGCGCAGGATGGTAAATAGCGCGGTGTCGTTTTGGCTATAAGTGGGTGTTTCGTGACGCAAGAGATTGATGATTTGTCGCTGATTTACCAAATCAATATAGCGACGCAGTGGCGAGCTTGACCACATATATTGCGCAACCCCTAATCCTTGGTGCGGTGCGGCAACGGTGCTCATTTTTACCTTGCCATTATTTTGCGTGCGGTAGATGCCAGCGATTTCGTGATCTGCCAGCAACTTGCCCCAAGTGCTATTCACCAAAATCATCAGCTCAGCCACCACCTTGTCGATGGGCGAGCCGCGCATACGGTTGCTGATGGAGACGCGGTCGTTTTCAACATAGAAGTTGTAGTCAACTTGTGGCGTGCTGTTTTCCCCCGACTTGCCGCGCAAGGCCTCTAACTTGTTGGCAAAATTCCATAGCACGGTGAGCTCATTGGCGTAGGTGTAATCGAGCTTACCTGCTGCGATGGTTGCTTCATTGAATAGGGGTTCAAGTGTGTCATGGCGCAGATTGGCCGCGATGTGCAAGCGCTCAAGTCGGCTTTCGCTATTCACAATTTCAAACGAAGTAGCTTCTATCTCAACGTAAAGCGAGAGTGCTGGGCAGACTTTGTCAGCGCGCAGGGTGAAAGCCTGCACCACGTTTTCCGGCAGCATGGTGATTTTGTCGCCCGGCATATAAACCGTGGAGAGGCGCTGTGCAGCAATGGCATCCGCCGGCGTGTTTGGCAAAATACCTAAAGCGGGCGCGGCGATATGAATGCCGACTCGCCAATTACCGTTGCTCAATTGCTCTAATGAAAACGCATCATCAATTTCAGTCGTGGTTGCGTCATCAATACTGAAGGCATTAATGGTGGCGAGTGGTAACTCAGGGTGATCCTCAACGCTAACATCAGGAAAGCCCGTTCCCCGAGGGAAGTTTTCAAATAAAAAACGTTGCAGATGGTAATCGTGGGTAGAGGGCAAGGCGCCGCAGCGGTGCAATAAATGAGCAGGTGACAGATGGGCCGCAGCACAGGCTGCCTCAAGTGCTTTAACCTCAATCGTGTTGCGATCAGGCTTGTATAAAATTTGCTGTAGTTTGTCGCCAAATTCCGCTGGCAATAAAAACTCAATTAATTCAGATGTATAGCGAGATTGCAGCGCGGCTTGCTGACGCTTCTTCTCGGCCCCTGCCAGTGCAGACTTTAATGCGTCAGGAGGGGCTGCTTTGTAGCGCCCCTTGCCCTTTTTATAAAAGTGCATGGGGGAGGAGTGCAGGCGGGTCAGAATGCCAGCCGACTCAGTCGGTGTAGGGGCGTGTCCGAAATACTCTTTCGTTAGTTCATCAAAATTGAATTCTTCTGCGGGACTTGATTCCCACAAAAAATCAACATCAATACCGGTAGCGATGGCTTCCGTCTGTGCCAAGAAATCGCTCAATCCAGGTTGCGCAAAACGCAACATCACATTGGCGGATTTGATTTTGCTGCGCTTGCCGTGCGTGTTCTCCACTTGCAGCGAGGTGGTATTGTCTTCAAGGATTGCACCGACCTTAAAGCCGCCGTCTTCTTCGTAAAAAATATTCATGAGGAGTTACACAAAAATCGAGCCGCGATTATAGCGCAGCATAATTGCCGTGAACTTTGTTCGTGTTAAGCTGTCCATGCGACGTGAGTTAATTTCACGCCCTAATTTCCCTCACTAATGGAGAGCACAATGAACAAAATCCTGAGTAGCGTTATCGTCGCATCAATTACCGTTTTGGCAACTTCCGCAGCGTGGGCTTGCAAGCCAATGCATGGAGGTAAGCCTTGTGCAACAGAGCAAGCGGGTGTGCCATGCGAACGGCATCATGCTGAAATGGACGCCAACAAAGACGGCGTTATTACCAAAAAAGAATTTGATGCGTTTCACAGCGGGCATTTTAAAAGCTTAGATACCAATAAAGATGGCAAGCTGTCTCAGCAAGAGATGGATGCGGCTAAACCAATGTGGGGTGGCAGGGGTGGCCCAATGGGAGCGCCAAGAGGAGATTTAATCAGTAACCGTTTTGAGGCGGCTGACGCTAACAAGGATGGCGGTTTGTCACGCGAAGAGGCGAAAGACATGCCAATGTTGCTACAACATTTTGATGAGGTTGATGCGAATAAAGATGGCAAGGTCACACCAGAAGAAATTCAGGGAATGATGGGGATGGGGCGTCCAACACCTGCCGCTACCGAAAAAGCACCAGAAAAGAAATAAGCCAAAACTCAGCGGTGGTTAATTTAACGGGTCAGTTCGCTGGCCCGTTTTGTTATGGCGCATTGATTAAACGAGGGAGTCATTAAAGGGTACCTCTAATAATTTGTCATTGATGAACAACTAGCCAATCCACTAAGCCATCAAGCTGGCAAGTGGTCGGTTATCCGGCCTGCGCCGGAATGACGGAATTTGAATTATTAGAGAGGTCCTAAAATGTTACCATCGCGCCTGTTTAAAAATCCTTGGCAAATCAAGCCTGAAATACAACGGAGAGCAACATGGCAGGTCATAGTAAATGGGCAAATATTCAGCACCGAAAAGGCAAGCAAGACGCCAAGCGTGGCAAAATTTTTACGCGGCTGATTAAAGAAATTACGGTGGCGGCTCGACTAGGTGGTGGCGATGCCACGGGTAATCCACGCTTGCGCTTAGCGATGGAAAAAGCCTACGAACAAAACATGCCTAAAGATAACGTCGAGCGTGCGATCAAGCGCGGCACGGGTGAGCTAGAGGGTGTGGAGTATCAAGAATTGCGCTACGAAGGCTACGGCATTAATGGCGCAGCGGTAATGGTGGACTGTATGACCGATAACAAGGCGCGCACGGTGGCGGATGTGCGCCATGCTTTTACTAAATATGGTGGCAATCTCGGTACAGATGGCTCGGTCGCTTTTATGTTTAAACATTGCGGGCAGATTATTTTTGCGCCCGGCACCGATGAAGATGCCTTGATGGAAGTTGCACTCAATGCGGGCGCAGAAGACATCATCAATCATGATGATGGCAGTATTGAAGTCATTACCGGGCCGTATGATTTTGTGGAAGTGAAGCAGCGTTTAGAGGCGGCTGGATTTAAGCCTGCGATGGGCGAAGTCACTATGCACGCAGAAAGTGAAGTTGAGTTCGCGGGAGAAGATGCG
>JAUYFR010000059.1 GCA_030690855.1 Gallionellaceae bacterium | reverse complement strand
GAATCTGTGGCTATTTTTTCAGCCAGAAAATCCGCTACGTTTCCACGCGAATAGTTATCGCGTATTCCGCCTGTCAATCCACCGCTCATTCGTGATGCTCACTTGGTTTATTCTTCACATCTAGATCGGGACGGAACGCGGCATCAATCACCGCTTTTTGTTGCTCATTGTGTACTGCAAGATAACCCGCTGCAGGGGAAGCAGAAGAAGGGCGTAGCGCATAATCGAGACGCATGCCCTTGCGCATTTGGCGCAATAAATAATGCTGAATGCGATGCCATGCGCCCTGATTACCTGGCTCTTCCTGACACCACACCACCTCTGTCGCATTTGGGTATGCCGCGATCTGTGCCGCAAAATCTTGATGTGGGAATGGGTAGAGTTGCTCTATTCTCACAATCGCCATATCCGCAATGCCGCGTTCGCGACGTGCTTTGAGCAGATCAAAATAAACCTTACCGCTACACGCGATGATGCGCCGCACTTTGCTTGCCTCTAGCGCATCTACTTCGGGAATGATCGCCTGAAAACTACCCTGCACAAAGTCGGCTAAAGGCGAAGCCGCATCTTTGCTACGTAGCAAACTCTTGGGCGTAAACACGATGAGGGGTTTGCGCAGGGGCCGTAACATCTGGCGACGCAACAAGTGGAAAATTTGCGCCGAGGTGGAAGGCACACACACTTGAATGTTGTAGTCCGCACACAATTGTAAATACCGCTCAATACGACCTGAAGAGTGCTCTGGCCCTTGGCCCTCGTAGCCATGCGGCAATAGCATCACCAGCCCGCAAAGCCTGCCCCACTTGGCCTCACCCGAAGTAATGAACTGGTCAATCACTACCTGTGCACCGTTGGCAAAATCGCCGAACTGCCCTTCCCAAATTGTGAGGCAATTTGGTTCTGCGGTGGCGAAACCGTATTCAAATCCGAGCACAGCCTCTTCTGACAAAATAGAATCAATCACAATAAAATCGCGTTGGTCTGGCGCAATATTTTGCAGAGGAATGTGATAACCCTGATCGTACTGCACACGATTTTGATCATGGAGTACCGCATGACGATGGAAGAATGTGCCTCGGCCGCAATCTTCACCAGACAAGCGAATCGGATAACCTTCAGTGACCAAGCTAGCGTAGGCAAGGTTTTCTGCCATACCCCAATCGAGTGGCAGCTCGCCTTTGCCCATCGCGATGCGGTCTGTGATGATTTTTTCAACGCGCGAATGTAATTTGAAATTCTCGGGAAGCGTTGTTAATCGCTCAGCCAGTTGCTTCAAACGCGCTTCAGAAATTGAAGTGTCCGCTGGTGTATCCCACGGCACTAGCTTCTTGAACTTACTCCAGCTTTCAGTATGCCCGTATTTGTAATCATTCGGCACAGTTTGAACTGGATTGCGTCCTTCATCCATCGCACGACGATAATCGGCAATCATTTGCTCTGGTTCATTCGCCTGCAACACGCCTTGCTCAACCAAACGTTTTGCATAGAGCGCGCGCGTGCCAGGGTGCTGATTGATGTAGCGATACATAAAGGGCTGCGTAACCAGTGGTTCGTCTTGTTCGTTGTGCCCTAACTTGCGGAAGCACACCATGTCGATCACCACATCACGATTGAACTGCATCCTAAAATCGAGCGCGATTTCAGTGACGCGGAGAACTGCCTCTGGATCATCCGCATTCACATGAAAGATTGGCGCTTCAACAATTTTCGCCACATCAGTGCAATAAAAAGAAGAGCGCGTATCGCGTGCATCAGAGGTAGTGAAGCCAATTTGATTATTGATGACGATATGCACGGTGCCGCCGGTGCGATAGCCACGCGTTTGCGACAAATTGAATGTTTCTTGATTAACACCCTGACCCGCGAAAGCCGCATCGCCGTGCAATAAAATGGGCAAAACTTGATTGCCTTGATGATCACCTCGATGGTGCTGCCGCGCACGCACTGAGCCCTCGACCACCGGATTCACAATCTCTAAATGGGAAGGATTGAAGGCTAATGTAACGTGTATCGGGCCGCCGGGAGTGCCTATATCAGAGGAAAAACCTTGATGGTATTTAACATCGCCAGAAGTGAGATGCTTGTGGTGGATACCCTCAAACTCCTCGAACAACATCGAAGGTACTTTGCCCAGCGTATTCACCAGCACGTTCAATCGGCCACGATGCGCCATGCCGATCACAGCCTCCTTCACGCCTTGCGCGCCAGCGAGTTTCAACAGGTGGTCACACAAAGGAATTAGCGTTTCACCGCCCTCCAAAGAAAAGCGTTTTTGCCCAACATATTTGGTGTGCAAGTAACGTTCCAAGCCTTCGGCAGCCGTGAGTCGTTCTAATATGCGGCGCTTAATTTCAACTGGATAATCCAACCCCATGCTAGTGCCTTCAAGCTTGGCTTGTATCCAACGCTTCTCGGCAACGCTGCTGATGTACATATACTCCGCACCAACGCTGCCGCAGTAAATACGATGCAGGCGTTGCAAAATTTCGCGCAAGGTCATGCGCGCGCCTCCCACCAGAGAACCTGTATTAAATGTGGTCTCCATATCGGCTTCGCCGAGGTTGTAATAGGCGGGGTTTAATTCTGCGATTTCTGGCTTGGCATGTCGCGCCAAAGGGTCAAGATTAGCGATGCGCACGCCGAGGAAACGATGCGCATTGATCAGTTGCAACACCGAGGCTTGTTTACGCGAGTCATCGGGTTGAGAGGTAGAAGACGTCGCACTGGCAGTTGGTAGCGCAGCAAAGCTACGCTGAATCTGACTATGTGCCACGTCAGGCATCTGCGCACCCGCACCCAATTTTTCAAAATATTCGCGCCACTCATTCGACACACTAGAAGGGCTACGCAAAAAATCTTCGTACAGCCCTTCAATGAAAACATTGTTGGCACCAAAAATTGCTGATGAACTACGCATAGCCTGCATGTAATTAATATTTACGGCCATCATCGCTTACCTATAAGTTTTCCCAAAAAACGTCCCCGCCCCTTCACGGGGAGGGCTAGGGAGGGGATGGGTTTGATGCAACTACTCACTCAATTTTCCCCATATTTTTTCCAACACTGCGTCAGTTTCATTTAAAACCTGATCATTCCAAAATCGCAGCACTCTAAATCCTGCACTTGCCAACTGATTGTCTCTCTTTTCATCAGCTATCGAATCAAGATGCTACCCACCATCTAACTCAATGACCAACTTCCTCTCCAAACACACAAAATCGAGAACGAAGTTCTCAAACGGATGCTGTCGCCTAAATTTCAATCCTCTAATTTGGCGACCTTTTAAGCCTTGCCACAACTTTTGCTCTGCCTCGGTCGAATTATTTCTAAGCGTTCGCTGAATGCGCTGCTCCAAAATAAAGCTACTTGTTTGTCCTCGCATCGTTGTCGCCTTGCTGTTGAGATATTCACCCCATCCCCACCCTAACCCTCCCCTTGAAAGGGAGGGGACGAGCGAAGGATTAGTAAGCACACTGTCTCCACCCTAACCCCCTAGAAGAGGAGAGAACGAAACCTAGCGCTGGCTCTCCGCCACGAAATCACGCTTGACCGCCCCTTGATACAGCTGACGTGGACGACCAATTTTATGCTCTGCATCAGCAATCATTTCATTCCACTGCGACACCCAACCAATCGTTCGCGCCAAGGCGAAGATCACCGTAAACATATTGGTCGGAATGCCAATCGCACGCAGTACGATGCCAGAGTAGAAATCGACGTTCGGATAAAGTTTGCGCTCGATAAAATACGGATCGCTGAGTGCGGTTTTTTCTAACTCCATCGCCAACTCAAATAATTTATTGTTTTCGAGTTTCAATTCCTTCAACACTTCGTAGCAGGTTTGGCGCATTACCGCTGCGCGAGGGTCCATATTTTTGTACACACGATGACCAAAACCCATCAACTTGTATTTTTTATCTTTCACGCCCTGAACGTACTCTTTCACGCGTGAGGCATCGCCAATTTCTTCCAACATTTTTAACGCGGCCTCATTGGCGCCACCGTGAGCGGGCCCCCACAACGCCGCAATACCTGAAGCAATACACGCGAATGGATTAGCGCCACTCGACCCCGCCAAGCGCACGGTTGACGTAGAGGCATTCTGCTCGTGATCTGCATGCAAAATAAAGATTCGCTCCAAGGCCCGCACCAACACAGGGTTGGGCACATACTCTTCAGCTGGCGTAGCGAACATCATCGACATGAAGTTTTCGACATAGCTAAATTTATTTTTCGGATAAACGAAAGGTTCGCCAATATTGTATTTATAGGCCATCGCCGCGATGGTCGGCACTTTTGCCAACAAGCGATGCGCCGAGATTTCACGATGATGAGCGTTATTGATGTCTAGTGAGTCGTGATAGAACGCTGATAACGCGCCCACCACACCCACCATCACCGCCATCGGGTGTGCGTCGCGTCGGAAGCCGCTAAAAAAGCGCGCCAACTGATCGTGTACCATTGTGTGATGCGTGATGAGACTTTTGAATTCTGCTTTTTGCGTCGCATTGGGTAGCTCACCATTCAGCAGCAAATAACAGACTTCGAGAAAGTCTGATTTCTCTGCCAACTGCTCAATCGGGTAGCCTCGGTAATACAGCAAGCCCTCTTCACCATCAATAAAGGTGATGGCAGATGAGCAACTTGCCGTCGAAAAAAATGCCGGGTCATAGGTAAACACACCCAGCTTGGAAAGATTGTGCAGATCCAATACATCAGGACCTAGCGTGCCCGACAAAATAGGCAACTCTACGCTACGACCATCGTCTAAAGTTAGCGTTGCGACACGTTTTTTATCCATTTTTACCCACCCCTAAAAATCTTATAACTCATTGATTAAATTGACTAATGTTTTTTTAGCCACATCTTCAACCGGCACTTTCCCTGCAATACTATCCCACAGCGCATTGTCGGATAGGTCTAGCAAAATATCGAAATCAATTTTCTGCGCTTCACTCAGTGTCGCGTAGCGCTGCTCGACAAAGCGCCCTAACACAATATCCAACTCTAACAAGCCGCGACGACAGCGCCAACGCATACGCGCGACTTCCACTGCATCATGTGTCATACGATGCGCTTAACCATCATGTCATTAATCTTGCCAATCGCCTCAGTTGGGTTGAGTTCTTTGGGGCAGACATCAACACAATTCATAATCGTATGGCAACGAAACAAACGATACGGGTCTTCCAAATTATCCAAGCGCTCTGCGGTGGCTTGATCGCGCGTATCCGCAATGAAACGATAGGCTTGCAACAAACCCGCAGGCCCAACAAACTTATCAGGATTCCACCAGAAAGAAGGACACGCAGTGGTGCAGCAGCCACAGAGAATGCACTCGTACAAACCATCCAACTCTTTGCGTTCTGCGGGCGATTGCAAGCGCTCGGTTTCTGGCGGTGGATCGTTGTTCACCAAATAAGGTTTGATCGAATGATACTGCTTGAAAAATTGCGACATATCCACGATCAAATCGCGAATCACCGGCAGTCCTGGCAACGGCCTAATCTCGATAGGCTGCTTGAGTGAAGACAACGGCGTGACGCACGCCAAACCATTACGGCCATTAATATTCATCGCATCCGAACCACACACGCCTTCACGACACGACTTGCGAAAGCCGATGCTGTCATCTTGCTCGCGCAACATCATTAGCGCATCCAGCAACATCGCATCGCCAGCCTCAAAAGTGAGGTCGTAGTCCTGCATGTAAGGCGCTTTATCAGCATCCGGGTTGTAGCGGTAAATTTTAAATTTCATATTAACCTCGTTAATGGGCACCGCACTTGCGTGGCGTCTCGCTTGAACAGCGGGCTAGCACTCATCAATTCCAATTTTTGGAAAGCTCGTCAGATAGCTCCTCAAATAGATATTTGCTTCTAATGCTGAAGGGACCACATACTCCAGTCCAGTTTCCTTTTGCAATTACTAGCACGACGTCATTCGTTTTAAGGTCCGAAACTTCAAGAGAAAAGTCAGCTTTTACATTTTCATTAAATGGGCACCAATCAGTGGTGCGTATTTGAGTAAGGGTAACTCCATATCTCGCCTCTGCCTCTCGATATGAGCTTTCATCTTCAGTTAAGCCTTCTGATGATTCAGACACTACATTTTTTCGAATACTTTTTCTTGAAGCAAATTTTTTGACTTTAAAGCCATTCTTTGCAAGATCAAGTCGTAAGTAGGTAGCCCATGGAGAGTCATTTAACAAAACCAATGTTTTGTCGTTGATGTCTATCTTCGAATCTGAAAATTTGTGTACGCTTAAACCCGATGCACATCCTGACAAGACCAGAATAATTAACAGTATTGATATTTTGCAAATGAAATTCATAGGCCCCCTGATTGCCAACTTTATTTTTATCCGTAAATTACACAGACTGACGCAGATTAACAGCGTAAATCATTCGCCCGCACTCCAAAGTTATTGCCATAGAAAATTTAAATTTTATCGATCTCTAAATTCAATCACCTTGTTGGGTGCGTCTTCCCATTTAATTGACTTTAAGCCAACCCTACATCCCATGACAGATGAGTTCCTATACGAATTCAGGCCGGTTACCGTTCCATTTTCAAACCATACAACGGTGTATTCACAAATTCCGATAGCAGCGATTGATCCATATTGCCAAGCCTCAGACTTATCTTTAAATTGACGATCTTCCGGTGCTCCCATGACTTTTATAACCTGCTCCTTCGAATCTCCTTGTGAAATAAGCAACAATGAATCTTTCACACTCCCACATCCAGATATAAATATCGCCGCCAAAATTGTTGCAAAGAGAACGGGCTTAAAAGTCCGCAGCGTATTGGAATCAATATTTGTATTATTCAATTTAGGTCAACCTTATTCATTTTTATTCATAAGCAAAGGTGTTAGTACACACGAGGTTTGAGCGAAAATGACTCTACCGTGAGCGGCTTCAAGCGCACAGGCTTGTAATCCAGAC
>JAUYFR010000056.1 GCA_030690855.1 Gallionellaceae bacterium | reverse complement strand
GAACACGGATGCGCTTAGTAACGAGTTTTAAGTAATGCTCACCCATGCCCTTAACGTTGATGTCCTTCATGATGATTTTTTTGACGCCCTTGTTTTCTTCGACCCATTGAAGCTGGGCAATGTGGCCATCTTTGGTAATTCTGACTTCACCTGTTTTTTCATCGGTGAATGTCCCCCCTTTTTTAGGGATAACGTTTAAAACTTGGCATTCAAGAGTGAGCATGATTTTTACCTTTCACGGGTTAGAAGTTGACACCTAAAAGCTTTGGGGGCATCCTAGGTGCACAAATTTGTGAATCCACAAACTTGTTGAACAAACCTTAATCCACTAATCTGTGGATTGTCAAGAAGGATATATGGAATACCTTATTAAAATGATCGAGAATGGCGCCGTAATTGAAGGCGATCAAAAACACCTAGAAACCGCACTAGAACTGGCTCGCGGCTATATAACGGAAGTGAAAAAAGGACGCAGAGGATTACCTATTGAGGCGTGTTACAAGCTCGCAGATTTAACAGGTGCAGATTTAGTGCGGTTGATTGCTGAGAATGAAGCGATTACAGCGAAGAAAGAAAAAGCGGATTTTTGGAAAAAAAAATTGAGAGAACTTGAAGCAGTTGCGGCTATGGGAATTTTTGCTAGTGTCATTTTATTTGTGACACCTACACCCTCTCAAGCCGCACAGTTATCGCAAGTCGTTAATTCTACAGTGTATATTATGTAAAATCGTAGGAAGATATTTATTGAAGCGTTTTCAGATATTCAAAGAATCTTTTCTCCGCCCTCGTGTTTCGCAAGTTGACCAAGTGACGTGTTTAATCTTCGCCCCTTGCCTCCCCACAATTTTCTCTACACCATACTTTTGAGGTAGCCAATCAGTGATAAAATAACTTGACAATCATCGGTAATTTTTAGAATATGTCATATATGTCACATTCTCTATATATTGCGCAGGATGCCCTCCTGGATAAGGTGTTTTCAAACCTTGATTCGCTTGGGATTCCAAATTGCATTTTGGCAGGCGGCACAGCTTTGGCGAGGTATTACCTGCATCATCGTGTGTCCTACGATCTCGACTTTTTTGTGGGCGGAAATCTTCATCCTGAAAAACTATCAATTGCGTTGGGGCGCATTGGAATAAATTTAAGTGACGTACAGTTTGAGTCTGGCGGTGTATTCGCACACCAATTGCACGGCTACGCTAACGTCGATGACGCCACAGTAAAGATCTCATTTATTGAGGACGTGTATGAAGGTATGTGGCAAAAAAAACAATTCGGCAATGTGATCACCGAAGAAGTCGGCGGTTTGTACCACCGGAAATTGCGCACTATTTCTGGTAGCGGTTATGGAAAAGGTACACAAGGAGCTCGCCAAACAGCGCGAGACTTGTTCGATGCCTATGTACTTAACAGTCAAGTTCAACCGATTCACAGTTTTCTAAGCGAATCAAATCAGCATGGCGCCAATTACCCGCAGGATGCCTTCTGTGCAAATATTCTGAGCATGCCGTGGTTCGATCTGATGGACGAGTTTGATGGGCTTGAATTGTTATCACCCTATCTTGGGCTGACCTTGATTGGCGACATCAAGCCAATACTGGTAAATGAAGCTATGGCAATTCAAAAGTTAGTAGGAATTAATGATGAAGATCACTGAAAGCCAAATTGAAGCGTGGGAACGCGCCAAGCGTATGGCCTTCTGGGACCAAGGTAAGATAGACCATACCAAATGGTTGTCGGCCTTCAAGGCTGGCAATTCCAACGTCATTCGGCAAAGCATTAATTACATGAGAGCCGCAGATTTGGTTGATTTGATTTGCATGCGCCAGTTCATTAAGTCATGGCCTTTGTTGCGAAACACCGATGGGCTTAATGAAAACAAGAAAGCCATTTTAGATGCCGCATGGGGATTCTATGTGGCAGGAGATGCCTCATTTCCAGTGACTGCTTCTGTAACGCGCTTTCACCCCAAAAAGCTTGGGACATTACGCGTGTTGGCAAAAGCGAGCGGAAACGATTCCATTTACCAAATCGCCAAAATGACAGGACGTGATTATCGTCGTGTGTATGATGACATTATGGATTTTGTTGCGGATGGAATTGCTGTTCTTGCCACAGAGATTAGAAACGGGCGCACCGCCAAGGTGCCTCGTCTGCATGGGTTGCACGTCGCTTAGCCGAACAATTAGATACCATCAGGAAAGGACGCTATAAACCGACATTTTCCAATAAAGCCTTATTCCCAATGGAAGCCATTAGAGCATTGACTTGATTTTACTGAATTTTAGCTTGGTTATGAGTAACGTTTGGACATCGCGATTTAAGTGCAGAGGAAATCATGGGTTTTGAGCTGCGTTTTACCGACAAAGAGATCACCGCATGGGGTGGCATGTCCATCATGAAACGGATGCTTGACCACTTAGGATTTGATGCAGCACTCACGGCGGCGGGGTTGCCACAACCGAAGAGCAATCGTGGCTATCGCCCCGAACAACTCATGACCCAATTCATGCTCTCGATCTGGTGTGGGGCCAATCGGTTCGAGCATGGCGAAGTCACCCGCCACGATCCTGTTTTGAAGCGCGTATTTGGTTTTACCCGTATGGCAAACTTCAAAGCCGTCATGCGGCTATTCAATAAATTCACCCAAGATACCAACGAAACCGTAATGGACTCGCTGTACCAGTGGATGTTCGGGCAACTATCGATCAACGGTATCACGCTTGATTTGGACTCCACCGTCATGACGCGCTATGGCACACAAGAAGGGGCTGCACGGGGTTACAACCCAGCCAAACGAGGCCGCCTCAGTCATCACCCTCTGATGGCGTTTGTGGCCGACACCCGCATGATCGCCAACTGCTGGTTACGACCAGGTAACACCAGTTCGGCTAATAACGTACAAGCCTTTCTGTCGAACACCCTCCATCGCTTGGGTGACAAGCGAGTCTGTCTATTGCGTGCTGACAGTGGTTTTAGCGATAGTGCCTTTCTGGATAATCTGGAAGAACGACAACTGCATTACGTCATCGCCCTTCGCCAGAATCAACCGCTACAGCGAGCCTTGGTCGATGCTCAAGACTGGTGGACGTTGCATGATGAAACCGGCAAGCCGGTGCCAGGCATTGAGCTGAATCGTTTTATGTACCAAGCGAATGCATGGTCAAAGCCACGCTGGGTTGTCGGCATACGGCAACATATTGATCAGCGTGCGGCCCCCAAAGGCAAGACGCTGAACCTGTTTGTAGATGATCCCGTGATTGGCAAGTATCGCTATTCTGCACTGGTTACCGATTTGGATCTGCCTGCGGTAACGGTCTGGCGTACCTACCGCGGACGTGCGGATTGCGAGAATCGGATCAAAGAGCTCAAATACGACTTCGCCGCCGACAGCTTTAACATGAAAGACTTTTGGGCGACTGAGGCAGCACTGAATACGGTGATGTTGGCCTATAACCTAATGAGTTTGATGCGTCAGGTGTTACTCAAAAGCAGTACGGTCAAGCATTCTTCCAATACCGTGCAACACACACTGCAAACGCTGCGCTATAAGCTCTTCGCAAAACCCGCTTATCTCACTACGGAAAGTCGAAAAACAATCTTGAATCTGGCGATGGCAATGCAACAACGAACTTGGATGCAGGGCTTGTGGGATGCATCACAATCCTTCGAGGTGTCTGCCAAATTTACACCAATTTATTCGCCTTGATTTCGCTCTAATGGAAAATCTCGGTTTAAAGGGGTTTTTTCCTTTGAAATGAAAAAGGGATACAAAGTAGGGACACAACATAACTTGTTTGTGTCCTTTTTTCATGCCCCTAAATCACTGATAGCGCAGTGCTTCTATTGGGTCCATCTGCGCTGCTTTTTTAGCCGGATAAAAACCGAAGAAAACGCCCGTTGCGGCCGCCACACCGAAGGCGATCAAGATTGATGCCCAAGAAATAATCACTGCTGTGCCAACTGTTGCACTCACCAGCAATGCGCCACCCACGCCCACGCCCACGCCGATGCAACAGCCCACAATCGAGATGATGATGGCTTCGAGTAAAAATTGCAGCATGATGTCTTGCTCTCGTGCACCAATGGCTAAGCGAATACCAATTTCGCGGGTACGCTCAGTCACCGACACCAGCATGATGTTCATAATGCCGATGCCGCCCACCAGTAGTGAGATCGAAGCGATTGCTCCCAACAATAACGACATAACACGAGTGCTTTCGGCCGCCGAATCAGCCACCGCAGTGAGGTTGCGCAAGAAGAAGTCGTTATCCATACCTTCTCGAATACGATGGCGCTGGCGCAATAGTTCAGTCATCGCTTTTTCAACTGAGGGCATCACTTCTTGTGTTGTCGCCTGCACCATCACCATGCGCACGGCCCCCTGAAACTGACTGCCGAATACTTTGCGTTGCGCGGTCGTTAGCGGAATGATGATGGTGTCGTCTTGGTCGCGGCCATCCATGCCTTGCCCTTTGGTGGCCAACACGCCCAACACCACAAAGGGACTTTGACGGATACGAATGGTTTTACCTACAGGATCATCGTCTCCAAATAAATTTTGCGCAGCGGTTTTGCCGATCAATGCGACGCGAGTGGCAGAGCGCACATCGGAATAAGTGAACCCAGAACCAGACACGATGGGCCATGATCTCGCTTCTAAATAATCAGGCGTTGAACCAATAATCGAAGTATTCCAGTTATTCGGCCCGTAAATAATTTGCGCACTGCCCGGATGAATGGGAGCTGCCACCTGCACACCGGGCAATTCTGCAATCGCTTCGGCATCTGCCACGGTGAGGGTATAGCCGCCGCCACTGCCCGAACGCACACCGCCCGCAGTGTTACTACCCGACAGCAAGATAAAAAGATTACTACCCATCGCGCTGATGCTTTGCTGAATAGCGTATTGCGCGCCTTGCCCGATGGACATCATCAGCACCACTGCACCCACGCCAATTACCATGCCGAGCATAGTGAGCAAGGTGCGCAAGCGATTGGCGCCCATCGCGCGCCATGATTCACCGAGCATGGCCCAGATCATACGATCACCTCACTCAATGTAGGTTGGGATTTACCTCGATACTGCAACTCTGTCGGGATAAATCCCGACCTACGAGAAACTGGACTTAGTTTTTGTAGGTTGGGCTGAGCGTGTGTTGTTAGAGCTTTAGCTCTGTATAACCACGGCCTACCCCTTGCGGGTGTTAGCCCAACGAACCACCGTCGGATTGAACTCCTGCGAAACACCCCGCTCACGCTGTCACCTCATGTGTCGCTTGGTCACTCACGATACGTCCATCAAAAAAACGAACCTGACGCTTGGCGTGTTGTGCGATGTCTTGCTCGTGAGTCACCAAAACGATGGTAATGCCTTCATTATTCAGCGCTTCAAATAGCGCCATCACTTCTTCGCTAGTGTGACTATCGAGATTGCCGGTTGGTTCATCGGCTAATAACAAACGCGGTTGATTGACTAAGGCACGGGCAATGGCCACGCGCTGTTGCTGACCACCAGAAATTTTATTGGGCATGGAGTCATAATATTTTTCCAGACCGACTTTGGCTAACATTTGGCGCGCACGCTGCTGACGCTCTTCTTTAGCCACACCACTGTAGATTAGCGGCAAGGCCACGTTATCTTGCAAGGACATACGCGGCAGTAAATTGAACCCCTGAAACACAAAACCGATGGTGCGATTACGCAATAGCGCCAATTCATCTTTATCAAGATTAGCGACTGGCCGACCATCCAGCACATAGCTACCCGCGCTTGGCGCATCAAGGCAGCCGAGGATATTCATGAAGGTAGATTTGCCAGAGCCGGAAGGCCCCATGATGGCGACGAACTCGCCTTGCTCGATCAGCAATGCAACATCTTTTAACACGGGAAATGCGCCCGCAGAAGTATCGTAAGACTTATGTAAGCCCGCAATACGGATAACTTCTTGCGTCATTAAAACAGCCTTCCGGTGGGCGGTTTTGCGCTACTTGCTTGCGCCTTGAGTTGTGTATCGCCGATTACGACTTGATCGCCAATTTTAAGCTCACCGCTGACGATTTCGGTATTGCGGTTATCGGTAATGCCTAGCGTTACGCTAACAGGAGCAAGCGTTGTGCCCTGCAAAACATAAATCGTGCCTGAAAACGCATCACGTTTTGGTTTGCCATTTTTGGCGGCATCACCACCATTCTTTTTGGCGACATCGGCATTGGCAGGTTTAAAGCGCAGCGCGGCATTAGGAACAAGCAGCACGTCTTTGCGTTCTTCCACCACGATGCTGACGTAAGCCGTCATGCCCGGCATTAAATTTTGCTCAGGATTATCGACATCTACCACCACATCGTAAGTCACCACGTTCGATTGAATGGTGGGGCTGAGGCGAATCTGCCTCACTTCACCTTTGAAATTTTTTCCCGCAAACGCGTCCACAGAAAATTTCACTTTTTGCCCCACGCGAATATTGCCAATATCGGCTTCGGCAAAATTCGCATCAATT
>JAUYFR010000008.1 GCA_030690855.1 Gallionellaceae bacterium | reverse complement strand
AACGGCATCATTTGTTTCAGTCTGAATTTTTTCAATCATCCTAGTAATTTCAACCGTCGATTTGCTAGTGCGCTCGGCTAATTTACGCACTTCGTCTGCAACTACCGCGAAACCACGCCCCTGCTCACCCGCACGCGCCGCTTCAATCGCGGCATTGAGTGCCAATAGATTGGTTTGATCGGCGATTTCCTTGATGGTTTTAACGATATCTGAAATTTGCTTCGACTCTTCTCCCAGTTGCGTGATCGAGACCGAAGAAATATTCACGGCATCCGCAATTTTGCTCATTTCTATTGCGGTATCACTCGCAGCTCGCTCCCCCTGTGCGGAAAGCTCTCCTGACTGATTCGCAATGCTATAGGTATGGCGCGAGTTCTCAGCGACATGTTCAATGCTCGTCAACATTTCCTCAGTCGCTGCGGCCATTGAAGCGGCAGCATCGCTTTGCTTTTGCGAACTTTCAGAAACGCGATTAGATGACTGGTACAGCTGCGATGAACCTTTCTGAACTTCGTAAACACCCTCAATTACGCGGTGAATAATTTGCTGAAAACTCTCAACCATTTGATTAAACGAGTCGCCAATATCACCAATCTCGTCATGACGCGTGATGGTCACGCGTTGCGACAAATCTTTTGAGGTTTGGATACGCCTAATGGCATTTTGAATATCCGACAGCGGGTTCGTGATGCTACGAATAATGATTTGTAGCAATGCAAATACGATGAGCGAGAGCGCCGCAATAATGCCAATCATCCAACGCGTGGTGTTCCAAAAAATAGCGTCAATGTCATCAATATAGATACCCGATCCAATCACCCAGCCCCATGGGGCAAAGCCTTTCACGTAAGAAATTTTTTGTACCGGCTTATCAAACCCCGGTTTCGGCCACATATAAGCTACAAAACCAGCGCCATCCTTTTTCACCACCTTCACAAATTCCACAAATAGTTGTTTGCCTGTCGGATCTTTCGTATCACTGACATCTTTACCATCCAGCTCTGGTTTAATCGGATGCATCACGACACGAGGTGTCATGTCGTTAATCCAGAAATATTCTTTTTCTTGATAACGCAAAGATTTGATCACGCCCATCGCGGCCGCTTTGGCTTGCTCTTCAGTCAACATACTTTTGCTTTGTTGGTCGTAATAATGAACCAAAATACTGTGCGCAGATTCAACCAAATGACGCGTTTTCACCTGTCGATCTTCGAGCAGAGAGGTTTTTTCGGTGTACAACGCAAATGCAGAGAGGATGAGCAAACCAAGCATCACAATCAAAATAACGAGTGATAGCTTAGTTTTAATGGTGAGCGCATGAGCTACGGATTTCATCTTGAGACCCCTAATTCCTAAAGTGACTATTTTTTTATTTTTTGCACGACTACTGCGCCAAAACTATGGCACAAAAACACCCTTAACTTGTTGATTAGGGTCAACAAGTGTGTGCGAGATTATTTCTACTTCAGGCTCGAACGTTTAGCAGTTGGCCACGATCTTCTAATGACTGATCGATCGCTTCCGCAATGGCTAAAATTTCTTTAGAGGGAAACTGGCTAATGACTTCATCGGTGTGTTTATCTAGCACTTTGACGACATGTATCCCCGTCGTCTTATCGCGCTCGATTGCCGCATACAAATTCTGACCTTTTTGATTAAAGGCCTCATTAACCTGCTTCACTGCCTGCTCCACTCGCTCTGGCGAAGGGTTCGCTGCTTGAATCGCGCTACCTTCTTGTGCAAGCTGCAATTTAGGCGCTACAAAAGAAGGCGTCGCGATAATTGCTTGCGACTGACTCCACGCGCCATCGCCTGACGCGACAGTGAATGATCTTGAAGCTATTGATGAGATATTCATAATCTAATCTTTCTGACTAACAAGCGGCGATATGCCCGAAGTTAAATCAAGCCCACGTATTCAAAATACTCCCCACCTCTTGGCCGCTGGTATTTACCGACGGCATAGGGGGTGCTTCAACGGCCGCGCTTGCCGTTGCCCAATCACTTTCCGCCTCGTTTTGACGAGGCATCTGATTTTGCGGTTGAACAGCAATGGCGATTTGCACGCCAGAATTTCCTGAACTGATTTCCATGATAAAACCCTTTCTACTTTCTAAATGGACCGAACTTGCAACGGTCATTGCCTAATCTATCGGCCGGGTTTAGAAAAACTTTAGGGTAATTTGAAAATATTTTTTAAATATCTTCCTCACCGTGCAGTTACCAAGCTTTCTTGAAACATGGCGTGCCATGTTAAAGTGCCGCCCGTGATGAATCTGAACAAAAAACTTTATCTACTGTTAGTGGCCTTTACCCTGCTTTTCCTGCAGGCAGGAAGCTTTGCACACGGTATTTCACATATTTTGTCTGAGCAATCACAGGATCAAACTCAGCCGCAGGACAAATTGTGCGATCTGTGCGCGACCTATGCGCAGACTGGTAATGCATTGGGTAGCAGCCCGATTACCTTTGCCGCTCATTGCTCGCAGTATTCTGATATATCAATATATTCAAATAGATACAAAAAAACTTCATTTGCTGCATTTGCTGCACGCGCCCCGCCCTATTCCGTTTAAATCTTGAATCATTACCCTCGCCTAAGATTAGGCGAGATTTTTGGTTATACTTTTTCGGAGTTCCAAATGAACATAAAAATATGCACAGCCCTTGCTGTGCTGCTGTGCCATAGCCCGTTTGCCATTGCAGCAAACAACACCTCTTTTAACCCGGCAATGTCGCTGATTTTGTCTGGCACCTACGCCGAACTACGGCGCGATCCCGCTTTACCGGCGACTGGTTTCGCTATGAATCCCAATCCTGGCCACGAGCAAGGCTTCAATATTGGCGAATCAGAGTTGGGCGTTTCCGCCAACATCGACCCTGATTTTCACGGCTCAGCCACTATGGCGCTTGGCGCAGATGGCACCTTCAGCATGGAAAATGCTTATGTCCAAACCAACTCTTTCGGTGAAGGTCTTAACTTCAAATTCGGGCGCTTCTTTTCTGGCTTGGGTTACCTCAATGAACAACACGCCCATGTGTGGGATTTTGTTGACCAACCCTTGGCCTACGCTGCACTGTGGAATAAGCAGTTAGGCGAAGACGGCGTACAACTCAAATGGTTAGCCCCAACCGATCTATTTATCGAACTCGGTGGTGAGTTGGGTAAAGGTCGCGGTTTTCCGGGAACCGACACCCCTAAAAATGGCTCCGGCATGGGCGTGCTGTTCGCTCACCTCGGCGGCGACATCGGCACCGATCACAATTGGCGCATCGGCACCTCCTTGCATCAGACTAAACGTATCGCCGCAGAAAGCACCGACGTGCCCGACCTACACGGTGGCTCTGTCACAAATCTATTCACTGGAGATAGCCAAACGTTTGGACTCGACTTCGTTTGGAAGTACTCACCTAACGGCAATATCAGTGAGCGCTATGTTAAATTTCAAGCCGAGTATTTTCGCCGTAAAGAAAGTGGCGATTTAACCTATGCCTCGACCATCACTGATCGCTTTAGCGTGACGCAAACTGCTTGGTATGCGCAAAGCGTGTATCAATTCAAACCACACTGGCGCGCAGCGCTGCGTTACGACCAACTCGACCCAGGAACAGCGCAGGTCGGCACGCTCAATGCTGCTAATGTGATTAGCAACTACGCTTACACACCAACTCGCACCTCGTGGATGCTTGATTACAGCCCGAGCGAATTTTCAAAATTTCGACTACAACTTGCGCAAGATAAGTCCCGCAAAAACCTGAGCGACAATCAACTTTTCCTGCAATACATCATGAGCCTAGGCGCACATGGCGCGCATAGCTACTAGGGTATAAAAGTGAGAAACCTGACTATATTAATTCTGCTACTCGTCGTGCCTTCCGCGCACGCCACGCTCAATGTTTTCGCTTGCGAACCTGAATGGGCGGCACTCACGCAAGAGCTGGCGGGCGACAAAGCAAAAATCTACACTGCCACTAACGCACTGCAAGACCCGCATCGTATTGAAGCGCGCCCTAGCCTCATTTCAAAAGCGAGAGGCGCACAGCTCGTGGTATGTACCGGTGCAGAGCTTGAAGGTGCATGGCTACCGCTTGTGTTGCGCGAAGCAGGCAATGCCGCAGTGATGAAAGGTAAAGCAGGTAATTTTGAAGCCGCGCATTACGTCAGCATGCTAGAAATCCCCGGCAAACTGGACCGTACTGACGGTGATGTGCACGCCGAAGGCAACCCGCACATTCAGCTCGACGCACCGAGCTACCCCGCGATCGCAAAAGCATTATCCACACGCTTGAGTGAACTTGATCCGAACAACAGCACCATCTACGCCATGCGCCTACAAGCTTTCACGCAGAAATGGCAAATCGCATTGCAACGTTGGCAACAGCAAGCTACTCCGCTCAAGGGTGTGAGCATCATCGTGCAACATAAAGCGTTTCCTTATCTCACAGCATGGCTTGGCTTAAAAGAAGTTACCTCACTCGAACCCAAGCCGGGAATAGAGCCCAGCGCATCCCATTTGGCACAGGTGGTCGCGACACTAAAACAACACCCAGCAAAAATGGTGATTCGTGCCGCCTACCAAAACTCTAAACCTTCCGAATGGATTGCCAAGCGTACCGGCGTTTCCGCAGTCGTACTGCCTTTTAGCGTGGGTGGCTCCGAGCAAGCAAAAGACTTATTTAGTTTTTTTGATGACACCATCGCACGTTTATTAAGTGGCCTAAAAGCCCCACAGAGGTAAAAATGGACGCTATCGATTTCAGCATCTTACTGCCCGCCTTCATTGCCGGACTTTTAGTGCTGGCAACCCACGTCCCACTCGGCATGAAAGTGTTGCAGCGCGGCATTATTTTTGCCGACCTTGCCGTAGCGCAAATTGCTGGGCTGGGCGTAATCGTCGCAGGCATGTTTGAGCTCACTGATTATCCGCTAGCCATACAAGGCATCGCAGCACTCAGCGCTTTAATCGGTGCCGCCCTCCTCGCCTATACCGAACGCCATTTAGCAGACGTGCAAGAAGCGGTGATTGGATTACTTTTCGTGCTCGCAGCGAGTGGCGGTATTTTGCTGATGAGTCACGATGTACACGCGGGCGAACATCTAAAAGATTTGCTGGTTGGGCAGATTTTATGGGTCAGCAATACTCAATTAATGATCGTTGCCACCTTCACTACCGCGCTACTCCTTGCTTGGCGCAAAATATCACAACACAATGATTATATTGAGTTTTATATATTTTTTGCACTCGCCGTCACCGCCTCTGTGCAGCTTGTCGGCATCTATTTGGTTTTCGCCAGCCTCATCGTGCCCGCGCTCGCCACCCACAAAATAAAGCGTTGGCGCATGCCGCTGGCTTACGCCATCGGTGCTGCGGGCTATGCCTTAGGCTTGGTGGTTTCGGTGTGGTTTGACCTACCCGCAGGCGCCGCCATTGTGTGGATGATGGCAATGGTCGCGATCCTCCTTAACGCTATAATCCACCGTCGAAAATTACTCACCTGAAAGTGCTTCAATATGACTGACAAATACGCTGTCGTTGGCCACCCCATCTCTCACAGCAAATCCCCGCTCATTCACCAAGCGTTCGCTGCACAAACGCAGCAAGACATTTCTTATGTCGCGATTGAGTCACCGCTCGATGGCTTTAAAGCCACTATCGAACGCTTGCTGAGCGAGGGTTACAAAGGTTGCAATGTCACCGTGCCTTTCAAATTTGAGGCATTCAAACTTTGTCAGCAAACGACTGGGCGCGCGCAAGCGGCAGGTGCAGTGAATACTTTATTTTTTCGGGGTGG
>JAUYFR010000348.1 GCA_030690855.1 Gallionellaceae bacterium | reverse complement strand
GTAAACGGGCGAGGGGAGCACAATCCGTTTTCGGATGAAACTATGAGCCAAGAAAACGCCACGGGCTGGATGAGTGATCTAAGTATCGCGCGCGCGCTGACTTGGCGTTATGCGATTGCCCTATCGCTGGTGGCCATGCTTTCAACGGCGGCATGGATCAGTCTGCATTTGGTGATCTCCGAGCAGAAAAGTACGGCGGCGGTGGTCAACGTGAGCGGGCGACAGCGCATGCTCAGCCAGCGCACGGCATTTTTCTCGAATTTGTTGCTGAACACGCCCAAGGCAAAGCGTGCAGCGGTTCGCGGCAAGTTAAAAGATGCAATTGATCTTATGGCACGCTCGCATTATGGTTTAACGCATGGCGACAAAGAAATGGGGTTGCCCGACACGTTGTCACCCGCTGTACGAGCCATGTATTTTGAGGGTTCAAATCCGCTTGATGTGCAGGTGGAAGCCTATATTAAAACGGTTCAAGAGTTGCTCAAACAGAGTGATGCAGCGCTGACACCGGAAAACCCTGCGCTGCGTTACATCACCAAAACTGCGCCGACCACGCTGGTGTCGGCGCTCGACCAGATGGTGCGCCTCTATCAGTTGGAAGGCGAGGCATCCGTCGGGCGTTTGCAAAAAGCCGAGACGATATTCTGGCTAGTTACATTGTTGCTGCTAATGCTGGAAGCATGGCTGATTTTTCATCCCTTCGTCCTACATGTCAGAAGCATTATCGGCAAGCTGCAACAGGTCACGGATGAATTGAAACTGCATCAGGGGCATCTTCAAGAGTTGGTTCAGCAACGCACGCTGGAACTGGAAAGCCGGGGCATGGAGTTGGTTGAAAGTGAAGAAAAATTCAGACTGATCAGCACTGCAGCTCAAGACGCAATCGCAATCATCGGCACGGATGAGCAAATAATCTATTGGAATCCTGCGGCGGAAAAAATATTCGGTTACACGGCGGACGAGGCCGTGGGCAAAAATCTGCATACGTTGCTAATTCCCTTGAGCCAACGCGATTTGGCGCACAGCGGTTTCAAAGGTTTTCAGCAATCAGGCGAAGGAAAGCTGATCGGCAAGACGTTTGAGATCAGTGCGATGAGGAAAAGCGGCGAGGAATTTCCGGTAGAGCTTTCTATTTCCGCCATCAGATTGAAAAATAGCTGGCATGCACTGGGCATTATTCGCGATATTAGCGAGCGTAGAAAAATTGAAGTGGCTTTGCAGGAAAAGACTCAGGCTTTAACCAGCTCCAATGCTGATCTGGAGCAGTTCGCTTACAGCGTTTCACATGATATGCGCCAGCCCTTGCGTGCTGTCGCCGGTCACTTGCAACTGTTGGAGATAGGCTTGCGGGAAAGTCTGGATGAGGATAATCGCGAAAACCTGGCTTTTGCATTGGCGGGCGCAAAGCGTATGGATTCGATGATTGTTTCTTTGCTGGAATATTCGCGTGTTGGACGTAAGGCCGATTCCAAGCAGTGGATAGGAAGCCGGGTGGTATTGGATGAGGCGCTGGAATTTCTTGAGCCCGCAATCCTGCAATCTCGCGCAGAAATCAAGGTAAGCGGTGAATGGCCGCTGGTGTTTGTTAGTAGTGACGAGCTATTGCGGCTTTTCCAAAATCTGATCGGCAATGCGGTGCATTATCATGAAGTAAATCAGGCGCCACTTATCGAGATTGATTCGGCGGTGGTCGAGCATATTTGGTGTGTACGAGTGCGCGACGATGGCATCGGTATCGATCCGCGACAGGCAGATCGTTTGTTCCAATTTTTCAGCAGGTTGCAGGTAAGTGAGCGTTTTGAGGGGGCGGGTATGGGCTTGGCCTTGTGCAGGCGTATCGTCGAGCATCATCAAGGGCGTATCTGGGTGGAATCGGAAGGCGAGGGCAAGGGAAGTGCCTTTATTTTTGAGTTGCCGATGCTGCCCGATCCGGTACGGGAGTAACGGCTTATGTGGGGGCAGGCGTGGTACGATTTATACATAAGGGACTCTTGCAGAGTGATCTCCGCATGATGTCCGGTGTGTCTTAAGAGGAGTAGCGAATTATGTTGACCGAAAATGCCAGTCCTTTTGATATTTTGCTGGTGGAGGATGAGCCCGCTGATGCCAATCTGGTGCGCTCCGCGCTGAAGGCGAATAAGGTTTTTTGTACGCTGCATCATGTGTTAGATGGCGTTGATGCCTTGGCCTTTCTGCGGCGTCAGGGCGAGCACTACAAGGATGCGCCACAGCCTGATTTGATTTTGCTTGATCTCAATATGCCGCGCATGAATGGCCGCGAATTTTTGGCCGAAATCAAAAAAGCCCCCGCTCTGACAGCCATTCCGGTTGTGGTTCTGACCACCTCGGATGTGGAGCGCGATGTGGTGGCATCTTACAAGCTGGGCGCGGCGGGTTACATCACCAAGCCGGTGGATATGGAGCAGTTCCTCGATGCCATTCGCCAACTGGATAACTACTGGTTTGTGCTGGCGCGGTTGCCGAAGAAAAATTAACGACAGGCGCGGCAGGCGTAGGGTGGGCACAACAGCGTGTGTTGTAGGTCGGGATTCATCCCGACGGGGTTAGCGAAATGCAGCAAAAACGTCGGGATGCACCCGCAAGGGGTGGGCCGAAGCCGTACGGGGCTAACGCCCCAACGCATTCGCACATTCCCGACCTACGGTCTAATGAACTATCTGGGTTTATCTGTGGCTAAGCTGCTGTTTCTAGAATGAAACACACGAAAGAATCAATCATGAACAGATTAGCCACTCTTGCCTGCCTTCTCGTTTCAGTGTTGCTGGTCGCGTGCGAGCAGCAACCTGCCGAAAAGCCGTTGCAGTACAGCAGCGCGCCGGTTGAAAATCAGTCGCAGATTTACCGGCTGGTTCCCCATCCGCTCTACAACCCGCAAAAGCTCAGCGAAACTTTTCAGCCGCTTGTCGATTATCTGAATCGTCAAGTACCGGCGGCGAATATTCAATTGGAAACTTCGCGCGATTATCAGGCGTTTGAGAAAAAATTCCGCGCCCGCGAAGCTGAATTCCTGATGCCAAATCCCTGGCAAACGCTTGAGGCCAATAGGGTGGGTTATCACGTTATCTCGATGTGGGGCGACGCGGAAGATTTCAAGGGTATCTTCATTGTGCGTAAAGATAGCGGCATTAAAGTACCCGCCGACCTCAAGGGTAAAGTGGTGAGCTATCCGTCCCCTACTGCGCTGGCTGCGGCCATCATGCCCCAGTATTTTTTGCACAAGAGCGGCATCAACATCAACAAGGACATCCAGAACAACTACGTGGGTTCGCAGGAGTCTTCCATTATGAACGTCTATCTTGGACAGTCTGTGGCGGGCGCGACCTGGCCTCCCCCCTGGCGTTTGTTTCAGAAAGATCATCCTGCCGAAGCTGCCCAGCTCAAAGTGATCTGGGAAACACCTTCGCTGCTGAATAATTCGGTGATGGTTCGCGACGATGTCCCGGAAGCCATTCGTCAAGGGGTTAGACAGGCGTTGCTCGATCTGCCAAAAACGCCGGAGGGCAGGAGAATACTCGCCGGCATGGAAACGGCCCGTTTTCATGCCGCCGACGACGCCAGCTATAACGTCGTGCGTGAATATATCAAGCGTTTCGAGAAAGAGGTGCGCACGGTAGAGCGCAAATGATGGCCAAAAAATTGATATTTTTATTGGTCGGTACACTGCGCCGGCAACTGGTCGTCGGCATGGTGCTGATTGTGGCTTCGATGATGTCGTTGTTTGCTTTGGATCAGATGCGTCGGCAGCAAGCCGTGGAAATGGGGCGACAATCCGAGCAGGCCGTCGCCCTCGTGCGCGGCGTAGCCGCCTCGTCGGCCGTGTGGGTCGCTTCACGGGATTACAGTGGATTGCAGGAAATCGTCAAAGGTATCTCGCGCTATCCCAATCTGCGCCACATCATCGTGCTTGACCTTAAAGGACAGGTGCTGGCTCACAACGATCCCACTAAAATCGGGCTGTACCTGACCGATTTGCCGCCGGAAGCAAAGCTGATAACACTTCGCACGGCAAGTTTGCTCGATGTGGTTAATCCGGTGATGCTTGCCGGACATCAGGTCGGCTGGGTGCGGGTTGGTCTGAGTCAGGACTCTCTTCAGGCCGAGATTGCGTTAGTGCAGCGAAAAGGTATTTTGTACGCGCTGATTGCGATTGCCTTGAGCGTTCTTTTGGCGGTGCTGGCGGGGCGTTATTTAACCCGTCGGCTGTATGCTATCCAGCAGGTGGCGGATGCCGTGCAGGCGGGGACATCAGGGGTGCGTGTGCTGGTGTCCGGCGGCGACGAGGCCGCTCAGCTTGCCCGACAGTTCAACCGCATGCTGGATAGTCTGGCGCAACAGGAAGAGGCCGCCGCCGCTTTAATTTACCGCAATCGGGTGATGATGGATAACGCGCTTGAGGGTATTCACATCATGGATGACCAGGGTAATCTGATTGAAGCCAACGATGCTTTTTGCGGCATGTTGGGTTATACGCAAGAAGAAATTCAGCGTCTCAATGTTGCTGATTGGGAAGCCAAAATGACTCATGATGAGTTGAAGGCCTCGATCAAACAGTTGCTGGAGAGCCATGCGGTATTCGAGACATTACATCGACGCAAAGACCGCAGTGTGATTGATGTAGAAGTGAGTGTGGTGGGGGTCGAGTTGGATGGGCGGAAGTGTTTATACGCATCCAGCCGGGACATCACCGGAAAAAAGAGGGCGCAAGCGGATTTGATTTCGCGCAGTGCCGCGTTGGAGCGTGCCAACGCCGACCTTACCCGTTTTGCCGATGTGTCCGCTCATCACCTGATGGAGCCGACGCGCCGCTTGACCAGTTATGCGCAGCAGTTGCGGGTACGTGTTTCAGCGCTTTCCGGGGTGTGTTACGACGAAGAGGTTTGCGCTTCGCTTGACTACATCGAGCACGACGCGGCGCGTTTACGCACCATGGTGCGTGATGTTCAGCTTTATCTCGCAGCGGGAACGCCGCGCGGCGAAGTCAAAATGGAAGATGCCAATGCGGTAGTGAGTGCCTTGCAGCAGCGCTTTGCTCCTCAACTGGCCGCGCAGCATGTGACGCTTGATATCGGGGTGTTGCCGACGGCAATGCTGGATCGTCCGCGTTTGACGGATTTGTTCACGGTGTTGTTGGATAACGCCTTGCATCACGGCCAGTCGGCTGATCCGAATGTGGTGTCAATTATTCGGATCACGGGTGAGCGTGAAGAA
>JAUYFR010000339.1 GCA_030690855.1 Gallionellaceae bacterium | reverse complement strand
TTCTTCATTCGCACGATGGAGTTTGCGGAAATGTACTGTTTGTAGTTCGCCCATCGGTGTTTTGAGTGTTTCTGCAAACATAATTTCAAAGCGATATTCCTCGAATTTTTTTCCGGTGGCGATGTTGATGGTAATCACCTCGACCTGTTTTGACATCGGTGGGAATTGATACATGATGCTGAGAATATCTTGAGCGTGTTTAGGTAGTGAGGCTTCTTTGCCATTGGAGAAGTGAACTTTATTATTACTCCAGTCAAACTCTGCGCGGTTGGTTTTTTTGCCGCTACTGTCGGTGACTTCTTCGGTAAATACGTCTGGTTTAAGTACATAGGCCGAAGCTTCGCCGCCGCTGGTCTGCACCATACGATAGTTTTTGAGTATGCCAACGAGCCCTGTGGTTTGCACGCTGGCTTTAAGCGTGTAATAGCCATCTTCGATATCTAGTTTGTGGCTGGACTCTCCCACTTTGAAATTTCCTTCGCCCTGATACACGTTGAATTTCAGGCGTGCATGCTTAGGCAGCAAGGGGCGTTGCGGTTCCGCCGGCGGGGCGGGTGTTTCTTGCGCTATCTCGACGGGGGGTGCGGGTTCTGGTTCTGGTTCTGCAGCCTCAGGCGCACTGGCGGCCGCGACGGCACTTTCCATAATGGGTATTTCCGGCGTGGCTTGCACCACAGGGTTGGGCTGGGGCGCTGGCTGTGTCTTGGGCTTTTCTTTTTTCGTGGCGACTTTCGTGCTGGGTTTGGGTAGTGCTTCTAGTTTGGCAGTGAGTGGCGGTAGCTTGGCTTCGAATTCGGGTAGCTCAATGGGCGGCAGCAACAACATTAGGCTATGTAGCAGCAACGAAGCGGCTACAGCTAATGCCATGCGTTGCGATGACTTGGAAAGGGATTTAAATAAGGTGAGCAAAGTGCGGCGAGGTGGGCGCATGAAGTTTGCGCGCAGTCTTAACTTAAGCCTGGAGAAATAAGCGCAGCGCCAGGTTGCTCTAAACGATTAGTAGCAACGCGACCATCGCTGTTCAACCAAACCTGTTCGCGACAGAGCCAGCGTACTGCTTGCGGAAAGATGCGGTGCTCTTCGCGCAATACGCGGGCGGAGAGTTTTGCAGGCGTGTCATCGCGCAGCACTGGAACCGCAGCTTGAATGATGATCGGCCCGCTATCCAGTGTAGGCGTGACGAAATGCACAGTGCAGCCATGAATTTTTACGCCTTCTTGCAGCGCACGTTCGTGGGTGTTGATGCCAGCAAACGAGGGAAGTAGTGAAGGGTGAATATTGATGAGCTTGCCGCGATAGCGTTCCACAAACGGCGTGGTAAGAATGCGCATGAAGCCAGCGAGTACCACGAGATCAGCCTGATAACTGTCGATGACTTCAGCAAGCGCCATGTCGAATGCTGCGCGATCAGCGTGGTCGCGATGCGAAACCACCGCTGTGGGGATGCCATGCTGCTGGGCGATTTTTAAACCGCCCGCATCAGCCTTATTGCTGATGACAGCAACAAACTCACAGGGCAACTTGGCCTCAAGTAAAGACTGCATGTTGCTGCCACGGCCGGAGATGAGGATGACGACTTTTTTCATTGGGTAGACTCAAAGTCAAAAACGTTTATCCACAGATTACGCAGATTAAAGGACCTCTCTAATAATTCAAATTCCGTCATTCCGGCGTAGGCCGGAATCCAGTTCAGAAAAGATAGTTCCTTGCGAAGCAAGGGCAAAACCTCTCTTAATAAAACCGCTGGATTCCGGCCTACGCCGGAATGACGAATTATTAGAGGCACCCTAAATAGATTAAAACCAAAGGAGGCGCTTGTACGCATAGAAGTCAATGTGGTTTTGTTTTTAATCTGCGTCAATCTGTGTAATCAGCGGAAAAAAGGGTTGGGTTTTAGCGAACCTGTGTCTGATGTTCGTCGCCATTACGCGCACGAATCACGCCAATACGCGATACGGTTTCGCCAGCCGTTTGCAGATGTGTGATCGCTACCTCTGCATCAGTAGCAGCCACGATCACCACCATGCCGATACCGCAGTTAAAGGTGCGGAACATTTCTTGTGCCTCAACATTGCCGCCTTCGCGCAACCAGTTAAATAGTTTCGGCATTTGCCATGTGTTGCTGTCGATGTCGGCAACAACGTTTTGTGGCAACACGCGCGGTACGTTTTCGGTAATGCCGCCGCCGGTGATGTGCGCCATGCCCTTCACTGTCATAGCCTGCATTAAAGACAGGAGTGGCTTAACGTACAAACGAGTCGGTGCCATGATGCAATCAGCGAGCGAGCGATCACCATCAAATTTGGCATTCAAATCAGGATGCGAGCGCTCGATAATTTTGCGTACCAGCGAATAACCGTTGGAGTGCGCGCCATTGGAAGCCAAGCCTAATACCACGTCGCCCGCTTTGATGTGTTCGCCGGTGATGATTTTAGATTTTTCGACTACGCCGACGGCAAAGCCCGCGAGATCGTATTCGCCCACGGGGTACATGCCCGGCATTTCAGCAGTTTCGCCACCGATCAGCGCGCAGCCAGATTGTTCGCAGCCGTAGGCAATGCCTTTGATGACCTCGGTGGCAGCAGCCACATCGAGTTTGCCGCAAGCAAAATAGTCCAAGAAAAACAAGGGTTCAGCACCTTGCACCAAGATGTCGTTCACGCTCATGGCGACCAAGTCGATACCTACGGTGTCATGGCGATTGAGTTCGAAAGCCAGCTTGAGCTTGGTGCCCACGCCGTC
>JAUYFR010000338.1 GCA_030690855.1 Gallionellaceae bacterium | reverse complement strand
AATTGGGGTTGTAATTCCAGCGCGCGGCGATAGCTGTTAATCGCACGCTCAAGTTGATCTTGCGCTTGGTAAGCGATGCCTAAGTTGAAATGTGCCTCAGCGAAATTAGGATTAATCGCAAGGCTGCGCTGATAGCTCGCTATCGCATCCTCAAATTTACCTTTCGCTAATAGTGCTGCGCCCAAATTGCAATGCGCGTGGGCATAGCCGGGGGAAAGTGAAATGGCAGACTGATAGCTTTCAATGGCAGCACTCAACTTTCCTTGATCGTTGAGCGCTGCACCTAAATTGAAATGGATCTCCGCAAGATTGGGGGCGACGACTGAGGCCCGCACAAAGAGCTTTATCGCTTCATCTAATTCACCCAGAGCGCGCAAGCTATGCGCCAAGTTACTCAGCGTTTCAACATGCTCAGGTGTGATTACTAACGCTTGCCGGTAGCTTTCAACGGCCAACTTAAGTTGGTTATTTACTTGTAAAGCGCGTCCAAGGTTGTAGTGATAGATCGCATTCTTCGCATCCATCTTAATCGCTTGGCGAAAGCTCAAAATGGCGTCATCCAGTTTGCCTTGCGCCTGAAGTACGGTACCTAAATTGCAGTGGTAGTTCGGAAAATCAGGACTGCCATAAATGGCAAGATTGATGAGATCGACGGCGAGCTCGTTATCGCCCACCTGATGGGCCAACATGCCTAGTAGATGCAACGCATCAGGATGGCTAGGATTTAAACTCAGCGCCTGCTGATAGTCGTCATTAGCTTTATCTAATCGCCCTGCTTGATGGTGCGCCAAGCCACTTTGCACAAATTGTTCTGCACTGGGTGACTTGCTCATTTTTATTTGCTTGCAGGGATCAGCGTGGCGCGGATGCTTTTTTCCAAGGACTGAATTGATGCGCCCGTTCGATAGTTAAACGAAACCTGTAACTCATCTCCTGCACGGGCTGCAATGGGTTCGCTCAGCGGCAATGCCAAATAATCGATCAACCAGTCGATAGTGGAAGATTTATCGGCATCAATCGCCAATACATTTTTAGTGATGAAACGCAGCGCATTGACCGTGCCATCGCACTCTAATTTAAAGCTTCCTTGCCAAGCTACTTCGCGCGAAGTCGGCTGAGTTAAATCCATTACGCTATACGTTTGCGTGGAGGCTAGCTCAATGCTTCCGGGATGTTCGGCAAAGACGCGTTGAAACTGAATGATGGGCGCATGAAAGCCGTGAAAGTTGTAGTCCTGTTGCAAAGGTTGCACGGCCATGATGACGGCGGTGGGAATAAAGATCGGCAACTTGTTACCGAACTTTGCACGATAACGCGCTTTAAACGCTTCAATGATTTCAATTTGCTTTTCACGCAACATGGCGACATGAATCATTTCGCAGATCACCACATCGACCGGCTCAGGCGGTAGATATTCGAAGCCATCCGCATGAATGACTTCAACTTTATGGCCATTTGCATTTAATCCCAACAAGCGTTTCGATTCAGCAACCAGTTGCGGATTAAACTCTACGCACCAAACTTTGCTTGCTTTGGAAGCGGCTAAGCATGAGAGCACGCCTGTACCACCACCCAACTCCAGCACCTTCGCCCCCTCAAACACCGTAAACTCAATCGCGGCTTTAAAGTTATCCATGCGATTTTTGTCCATCAACATATTGTGATGGTAGTGCAGGGGAATGAACTGCCCTAGATAATGGTTTTCCGCTTCTTCCTCATGCAATGTGTACATGGTTTTTATCCGCCGACGTTGAAAGGTAATCGCATTATCCTAGAAAAATGCGCATTAGGTTTTACTGGTTCAAAGATACTTAGCGATTAGCCGTAGCGTGAATTTGCCCCTGTGCCACATAGCGCTGCAAAGGAATCGCCACTTCACGATCTTGTTTAATAAATTTGCAGCCCACACGCCGATGGGTTTTACCCAAACGATTGGTGACATCAAAGGTGTTTTGCACTTGCAGACTTACTTTCAGCATACCAAATTCAGGCAGCATGATTTCGCAGTCGGGGTAAATTGCGCCAGCTTTTAGATCGAGATCTTTTTCTGGGTACTCTAACGAAAGTCCGCCAATACTGATGTCACGCACTCTCACCTTCGGCATGGGGCGGTATTCGTGATTATCGGCCTGCAACATACAGGTCAACGGTTGGAGTGGCTGTGAAATCAAGCGAAAAGCATCACGACGTTGTAATCGAAGGAGCGATTCCGGCATTGGAATAAAAATCGCATCGCTCTTTTCGTAAGAAACCTGCCAAGGATTCGCGGCAGTAAATTGCACCTTGGTGTCGTTATGCGAGCTCACAAAAGTTATTTCGTTGCTATTGAGTAGATTGCGATTGTCGATTGAACGAGAAGGTGGATCGATCCAAATACCTTCCTCGCTGACCTCAACCACCATGCTCAGCGCAAAATGTTTGCCGCTACCATAATAAATAGCGGAGCGCGTTTTGCGTTCGCAAATCGTCTTTAGGATATTTTTAATTTCAAATTTGGAGTGAAGTAAAAAGTCTTGCTCTTCACCCTGAGAGAATATTTCAACCTTGAGCGGAATTACTTTTTCTTTGAACATGGCCCAGCTCCAATCTAGAAAATTAACGAAACTGACTCGTTATCATTATTCTAGAAAAAACTAACTGGATTTAATGTCGGGAATAGAGGGGGTTTCTCTTCACTGCAATTTGTATTGCACGGTTAAAAAGCGAACTTTGAATACAGCGAATACAGCCAATCGTTCAAGTGAGTGCACGCCCTGAAAATAAAAAATAGCTTCTCAATTGGTTTTTATGCGCATATTATGCGCATAATATGCGCATAATAAATCCATAGATGATTCTCATGACAACATTACATATCAATTCTGTTCGTAAACGAGCCGTAAATTTAACATTAAATGAGGATATCGTCGCTCAAGCCAAAGCACTGACTCCTAATTTATCAGCCGTCGTTGAAACATTGCTATCCGGTTACATAACGCAAATAAAGCGTGAGCAGGTAAGTCAGCGGGAGCAAGCAAAGTTGGTGGCTGTTATGTGGAACGGATTTAATGAACGATCTGGCTCGTTCGCTGATGAATACTCAACCCTGTAATGGCGCAATTCGATATTTACCGAAACATAGGGCGGCAGCAGCAAACGGTCCCTTTTGTTGTTGTAGTTCAGTCGTCGCTCTATGATCATTACCGGCGCAGAGTCGTTGTGCCGTTGGTGCGTCGTAGCACGTTGATGGCTTCTGATATTTTGAATGGCAATCGGTTGAATCCGCTATTTACAATCTATGAAATAGAAGTGGTTTTGCATCCATTAGAAATCGTTTCTATTGGGCTGGATCAGTTGGGCGAAAAGATTGGCTCGCTTGCTCCAGAGGGAAGTCGCATTACCGATGCACTGGATGAATTACTGACGCAGGCATGGAGGTAGTACGCTCTTCGCGTCAGAACTGCGTACACAGCATGCCTGAAAGCAATGCGTTATCGTCCGGCCTTCAAAACTTTGAGATGTCCGGAGAAATAGGTTCAACGCGGACGCACCATTACACAGCCCAATTTTCCACCTGCAACCCATCGCCCCGAACGAATTCACGCTCGTTATTGGTCATCCTCTTTCCTGAGGGTGAGATTCCTCACGTCCGCGTGCCATAAAGTCATCTGGCAGTTGACTCAATGCATTGAAAATGGCAAGTGCACTGCTAGGATGTTCCCGTAGAATCACTTCATCTCCCCGCCGAAAAATTTCCACCTGATCGGAATCGAAACGAAACTCTTTAGGCAATCTAACCGCTTGGCTGTTGCCGGATTGAAATACGCGCGCATAGGTCATAATCGCCCCCATAAATTTAAAGATATACGTCAAGTATATACGCCGAAAATATGGTTAGTAACGGTTAACTTCCTCCGCATGAAGTCTCCCACCCTTAAATCAAATAGCGCTCAATTTCTATCTTTTTTTTCAAACGCAGCGATGTCTCGATGCTCCAAACGGTATAGCCAAGCCAACAGTTCAGCCACCGCGAGATAAAGTTCCGGGGGAATGTGCTCGTCCAACTCAACCTGCATGAGCAAGCCAACTAACTCCTGCGACTCATGCACGAAGACACCGTGTTCCTTAGCGCGATCAATAATTGCCTGCGCAATAATGCCTCGACCTCGCGCCACCACCTTGGGCGCGGCATCACCGCCTTGATAGGCAAGCGCTACCGCCATTTGGCGCTTGTCAGGATTTGTCATGTGACGCCACCAGGGTACTAGACACTTTAATACCTCGCTCAGCGAGCGCTGCGGTGAGCTGCGAGCTGGCGACACCAAATAGTTTGCGCGTTTGGGCGCCGCCAGCATCGAGGGTGATGCTCAAACCATTTGCGCCGAAGCGCAACATTGCCGCTACTTCACCTAGATGAGGTAAGTCGAGACGAATCTGCGTCGCCCACTGCCCATTTTCTTCTTGCTCTCTCGTCGTACTGGAGCGCGGCGTTTCTTCGTGAATTTCCCAATCCATGTTTTGGTTAGGCCACACCTGCCCTTGCCACAGCACCTGACGTGTTTCGAGGGCATTGAGCTGTTGCTGCACCAAGGGTTGTAGCGAGTTGGGAATGCCCATCGGGTTATCCGATTGCGACCCTGCATTGCTCAAACTGGCAATCGCTGTTTTGACGGGATCAGTGAGTAAATTTTGTGGCTCTTGCAATAGTTGCGCGGTACTGCGCGAACCCGCAATCCACTGCGCTTGATGCGCCTCGTAAAACAAGCCACTTTGACTTAATGACTCGTGCAACTTACCCGCAAGGATTTTGGTGTCAGGTGGTGTATCTGCAACTACCATCAGTGGCTCGCTATGCGTTGATCGCACATAGGCTTTTTCCAACGGCTGTTGTGACAGCGTTGAAAGCAAGCGCGAAGTGGTGCTGAGTTGCTCTGGGGATGAAAGCGGATTAGTTGAAGCCGATAAACTAAAAGTAAGTCTGGGTTGCAAGGACATTACCTGCAACTCGATCACATCG
>JAUYFR010000329.1 GCA_030690855.1 Gallionellaceae bacterium | reverse complement strand
GGTGAATAAACTCACGCTAGATGCAACCTGCCCGATCTCGAAAGAGACGGATTACAAGAAGTGCGCTGTGAAAATCATCAAGGCCTAAGCCTGTACCCACGGAGAGTTTGATTTGTCTTCCGCGCCGACTCCCACAACCCGTCGCCAGTTTCTAAAAGATTCTGCTGGTGTGGTCGCGACCGCCTGCCTTTTTGGCTTGGGATTGGTGGGTTATGCACGTCAAACTCATGCGTTGCCGGCAACGGCGTTGCGTCCACCTGGCGCATTGCCAGAAGATGATTTCACAGCAGCTTGCGTGCGTTGTGGATTGTGCGTGCGAGCCTGCCCTTACAACACATTAAAGTTGGGTAACCTAGGTGATGGTGTTATCACTGGTACACCGTACTTTGAAGCGCGCCAAGTCGCTTGTGAGATGTGCCAAGACATCCCCTGCGTCAAGGCTTGCCCCACTGGGGCGCTCGACCCGAATTTACAAAAAATCGACGATGCCCGTATGGGGCTTGCCGCGCTGATTGATCAAGAAACCTGCCTTAATTTTTTAGGATTGCGCTGTGATGTCTGCTACCGAGTGTGCCCTGCGATTGACCGCGCGATCACACTCGAGATGCGCCACAACCCGCGTTCAGATCGCCATGCCATGTTCTTGCCGATCGTCCATTCAGAGGCCTGTACGGGGTGTGGTAAGTGCGAAAAATCATGCGTACTTGAAGAAGCTGCTATTAAAGTCTTTCCGCTTAAGTTGGCGAAGGGCGAGCTAGGACATCATTACCGTTTAGGTTGGGAAGAAAAAGATAAAGCAGGCCACTCGCTGATCGAAAAACAAGTAGAGATGCCCGTGCGTCGCCCCGAGAATCTTGAGACGGTGATGCCATGATGCGATATCGTTGGCTCATCTTACGTCGCTCATCTCAGCTCGGCATACTGGGCCTTTTCCTATTAGGTCCGTTGATGCAGATATGGATCATCAAAGGTAATTTGTCATCCTCTTTGCTTTTCAATACGGTGCCGATGAATGACCCCTTCATCTTGTTGCAGTCATTGGCCGCAGGACATTGGCCTATTCAGCAAGCATGGCTAGGTGCTGTCGTTGTGCTGATACTTTATCTTCTGGTGGGTGGAAGAACTTATTGCTCTTGGGTTTGCCCGATCAATGTCGTGACCGATAGTGCAGCGTGGTTACATAAACGTTTTGAGTTGGCACCGCGTCGAAGACCGGTGCGCGAATTACGCATTTGGCTGATCGCCACTATTTTAATTTCTTGTGCGGTGACTGGAAACATCGTTTGGGAATTAGTGAACCCTATTTCACTATTGCATCGCGGATTACTTTTTGGGATGGGATTGGGATGGCTGGTGGTGTTCGGCATCTTTATCTATGACCTACTCATCGCGCCACGGGGTTGGTGCGGACATATTTGCCCAGTGGGTGCGTTTTATGGAGTCATCGGAAAATTTTCTTTGTTACGAATTTCGGCCGCGCGCCGTACGCAATGCAATGACTGTATGGATTGCTTTGCCGTATGCCCTGAGCCACACGTCATTACCCCCGCCCTAAAAGGGACGGATTCCCCCATTATCTTAGCCAAAGATTGCACCAATTGTGGGCGTTGCATCGATGTTTGCGCCCCCGATGTTTTTAACTTTACCCATCGATTCGACTCCCGGAGGGATGTGCCATGATGAACCGCGTTTTGACTGCCTTACTAACTACTTTACTCATTTGCTCTTTGCCTTTTATCGCCAGTGCGCAAATTTTAGAAGGCGCATCTGAAATTCCTGCTGAAGCAAAATCGCAGGCCGACATGTTCAGGATTGAACGTGATCAAGCACCGATTGCACGTAATTATCTACAGCAGCCCCCACTTATTCCTCACGCAGTGAAGGGCTACACCATCACCAAGAATTTTAATAAATGTCTTGATTGCCACTCATGGGCCAGATACAGCGAAACAGGGGCAACCAAAGTGAGCCTCACGCACTTCAAAGATCGTGAGGGCAAGGAGCTCAACAGTATTTCACCTCTGCGCTATTTCTGCACACAGTGTCACGTCCCCCAATACAACGCGCAGCCTTTCGTAAAGAACACCTTCGCGCCTGTCACCACTATGCAAAAAGGAAAATAAATGAAGAAGCTCAAGCCGTTAATCGAAAAACTTAAGGCATGGCGCATTACCATTGGCACTGCGGGTGCCTTAGGCCTATTCGCTGCTGGCATCATCTTTTGGGGTGGTTTTAATACCGTGCTAGAAGCGACAAACAAGGAAGAGTTTTGTATCTCTTGCCACGAAATGCGTGAAAACGTGTATCGAGAATATAAAGAAACAATTCACTACACCAACCGTACCGGTGTACGCGCAACTTGCCCTGACTGCCATGTGCCAAAGGATTGGTCACATAAAATAATCAGAAAGATTCAGGCAAGCAAAGAAGTCTGGGGCAAGCTCACCGGCTCGATTGACACACCTGAAAAATTTAATGCAAAGCGTGCGCAGCTTGCTCAGAACGAATGGGCTCGCATGAAAGCAACTGATTCGCGCGAGTGCCGCAATTGCCACAATTTTGAGTACATGGATTTTGGTGAGCAGGGAAGACGGGCGATGAAAATGCACGCTGAGGCACAAAGCCAAGGAAAAACGTGCATTGATTGTCATAAGGGTATTGCTCATGCATTGCCGCCGATCGATCAGAATATTGGTCATCAGAACGACAATGCCATTGTCTTGCCGCACGGTGAGGCACCAGATAAGAATCCCCTGGATAAGCCGCAAAGTCCCGACGCAACTCCACCAAAATAAGAGAGGCCGCTAGCGTCCGTTGTAAACGGAGCGACGCTAGCGGCAATTTTTTGCACTGAAATTTAATTGAGAAAAAATGAGTTATTGGAAAAGTTTTACCGCAGCACCGCACCGTGTGATGTTTTTTGGAGGCGCACTGCAAGCCTTGGCTGTCATGCTGTGGTGGTTAATTGAGCTAGCGACACGTTATGGTTTTGTAGGGCAGCAGATGGAATGGAGTATTGCGCCGACTGCCGCCCATAGCTTCTTAATGATCTACGGCATGTTGCCTTTTTTTATGTTCGGCTTTTTGATGACGGTTTTTCCGCGCTGGATGGGCGGCAAAGAGCTCACCGCTGAATCTTTTGTGCCAGCCTGCATTCTGCTAATGGTGGGCGCAGTCGGCTTTTATATCGGGTTGATAGCGAGCAATGCCATTTTGATCTTTGCCGTGCTGAGTACCTTGGTAGGATGGGGCTTGGTTTTGCATGCCTTGTCGCAGGTATGGCTGGCCGCACCTAAACAAGATAAGCGCCATCCCTCCGCTATTTTCGTCGCACTCGTCATGGGTTGGCTCGGCATTGCATCCTATTTGGTTTGGCTGATGGGCGCGAGTGATACCTGGCTGCGTTTCTCGGTGCAAAGCGGACTATGGTTATTTTTGCTACCTGTATTTGCCAGCGTCGGCCACCGCATGATTCCATTTTTCAGCAACGGCATCGTGCCGCCGCAATATATTTTGCGGCCATTTTGGCCGTGGCCACTACTTCTCGTAGGAGGGGGGCTGCACTTCGCATTGCAATTTTCTGAGGCGACGGATTGGTTGTGGCTTAGTGACTTGCCAATGCTACTCGCTGCGTTTTATTTAACTTATGCGTGGGGTTTTCGTCACAGCCTGCGTAACCCACTACTGGCGATATTGCACATCGGCTTCGCGTGGATAGGCATCGCTTTGCTTTTATCTACGCTGCAAAGCGCTGCGCTCTTATTTAGCCACGGCGAAATTTTTATTTTGGGACTGGCCCCGTTGCATGCACTCACCATTGGCTGTTTCGCGACGCTAATGTTGGGCATGGGGACGCGTGTCACACTCGGCCATTCAGGTTTGCCGTTTGATATTGATACCTCTCTAAAGTTGATGTTCGTGGGAATGCAGCTGGTGGCAGTGTTGCGCGTGAGTGCCGATATGTTGCCTCTCGATGCGATGCCTTGGCTCTATTGTGTGGCAGCATTAATTTGGTTGGTGAGTTTTACGCCTTGGGTGTGGCGCTATCTGCCTGCTTATTGGCGACCACGGGCGGATGGGCGTCCGGGTTGATATGACATGATGTCGCTGCCCACGAAATAGGCGTCCGCTATTTTTAACATCTGTTTTTTGTAAATAGAAATAAGCTTGTTTGCACGCAATTAACGAATTGAGAAAAATTAAGATTTGTCTAAATAAACAAATAGTTATATTTAATTTGACTTGCGTGATTGAATTTATTAAGATAGCGACCAATTACTATCTTAAGAGGGTGATGTATGAGCAAGAAAAAATTGCAATTGCTGGCGTTAGGGGCGGGGGTCTTAGCGCTGTTCGCTTGGGTCGTCATCACACAAGGGCCCTTGTCGCCGGTTAAGGTCACTGTCGAAAAAATTCAAACCGGCAATCTTGTAAACAGCGTTTTCGGCGTTGGCACAATCAAGGCAAAGCGTAGCTACAACTTAGCGCCGACCATGACCGGTAGAATAAAAAGCGTATTGGTGGAGCAGGGTGATCGAGTCGTTGCCGGACAAGTGCTGGCAGAGATGGATCCTGTCGATTTAGAAGATAAATTGGCGAGTGGGCAACGTGTGATTGAAAAAGCTGCCAATTCAATTCGCGCCGCAGAGGCGCAGGTGAGTGAAGCTAGTAGCAAGTTGAATACCATCTCGGCGACGTTTGTGCGCTATCAGGAATTACGCACTCGCGGCTTTGTCAGCCAAGAGATGTTCGATGCAAAGCAGCACGATAAAAATGCCGCCACTGCGGCGTTAGCCACAGCCACTGCGAGTTTAAATTCAGCCAAAGAAGAACAGGCGCGAGCACAGGCCGATGCACGCGGCATCACTAAGTTGAATGCGCAAACAAGATTGCTCAGCCCAATTAACGGCGTGGTTTCATCTCGATTACTTGAGCCGGGTAGCACGGCGCTCGGTGGCCAAGTCGTTCTGCAAGTGATCGATCCCGATAGCCTGTGGGTTGAAACACGCATTGCACAAAAGCAGGCAGGGCAAATTCGTGTTGGGCAAAGCGCCGAAATTGTTTTGCGTTCACAAGCGCAAACGCGGCTGTCAGGAAAGGTCGCCCGTATCGACATTCTCAGTGATGCAGTGACAGAAGAACGTATCGTCAATGTCTCACTTGAAGCTGTGCAATATGCCGCCAGTATTGGCGAATACGCTGAAGTGACCATAAAAATGACCGAGTTGAATAACATCCAAACTATTGCCAGTGCGGCGGTGAAGCGTGTGGATAAGCAGGAGGGAGTTTGGGTTTTACGAGATGGCGACATCCTATTCAAAGCTGTTAAAACGGGTGTGATCACAGCGCAGGGGCGCACGCAAATTTTGCAGGGACTTAGCACCGATGATGAGGTGATCGTTTTTAGCCAGCAGATGTTGCGCCCCGGGCTAAAGGTAAAAGTGGTCTCCGAACTGGTGAAGGGTTAAGCCGTGATTAATTTGGCGAGTCGCGACATTCTGCATGGCTGGGGAAAATTTGTTTTCACCGGTATCGGCCTGGGATTGCTAATCGGCGTTACGCTAACGATGGCGGGGGTTTATCGCGGCATGGTGGATGATGCGCGTGCACTGATTGAAAATGCGGGAACTGATTTGTGGGTGGTGCAACAGAATACCTTGGGCCCTTACGCCGAGGGGTCTAGTGTGCATGATGATGTGGCGAAGGATTTGTTGGGCATGCCGGGCATAGGAGAAGTTGGCAATGTGACCTATCTAACCATGCAAATTCGACACAACAGCAAAGAGAGCCGGGTGATGGTGGTGGGCTTTGAAACAGGCAAGCCCGGAGAGCCCCCCTACCTCATTGCGGGTCGCCCGCTATACCAACCTCACTACGAGGCACTGGCCGATATCAAAACCGGCCTTGCCTTGGGCGACCGGATCAACATCCGTCGCCACGAATACACCGTGGTGGGCTTAACGCGCCGCATGGTTTCTTCCAGTGGCGACCCGATGATTTTTATTCCACTCAAAGATGCACAGGAAGTACAGTTTCTTAAAGACAATGATGCGCTGGTCAACGAGCGTGCGCGCACCGCCGCCAACCCCGCGTTCAACCGTCCCGGTGTACCCGGCTTGCTGGACGCGATACTCGCCAGCCAATCCTCCAGTCACTTCGTAAATGCAGTGCTGGTACGCACACTGCCCGGAATGGCAAATACGGTGTCCGAACAAATCCAGCGTTGGAAGCATTTGCAAGCTTATACCAAGGATCAGATGGATGAAATATTGGTAGCGCGCCTGATCGCCACTTCGTCGAAACAAATTTTTATGTTTCTGGTCATTCTGGCCATCGTCAGCGCCGCCATCGTCGCCTTCATTATTTTCAGCATGACCATGAACAAGGTGCGCGAAATTGCGGTACTCAAGCTGATCGGCGCAACCAACAACACCATCAGCAGCATGATTCTGCAGCAAGCTTTGAGTTTGGGGGTTATCGGCTTTCTGGTGGGTAAGTTATCGGCCACCGTCTGGGCACCGCTGTTCCCCAAATATGTATTGCTACTGCCGGGCGATGCCGTTTTGGGATTCATTCTGGTCATGTTGATGTGCGCCGTTGCCAGTATTTTTGCCATCCGCGCCGCATTGAGCATTGACCCCGCCAATGCAATCGGAGGTTGAGCCATGCGTGAACCCGCTATCCACATTGAAAATCTGAAGAAACGCTACGGTGAAGGTGATACCGCAGTCGATGCGCTTAAGGGCGTAGACATGACCATCTGGCCGGGCGAAGTCGTCGGTCTGGTCGGCCCCAGCGGTTCGGGAAAAAGCACGCTGCTCAAATGTCTGGGCGCGGTGATTGAGCCCACTGCGGGACGCATGACACTGGGCGGGCAAACCATTTTCGACGAGCAATGGAAGATCGACGATCTGCGCACACTACGGCGGGACCGTATCGGCTTCGTCTTTCAGGCACCCTATCTGATTCCGTTTCTGGATGTCACCGACAACGTCGCCCTGCTACCGATGCTCGCTGGTGTCTCCAATACCAACTCCCGTGTTCGCGCGCGGGAATTGCTGGATGCGCTGGACGTGGGGCATCGCGCCAAGGCGCAAGTCTCGGAACTTTCCGGCGGAGAGCAGCAGCGAGTCTCCATTGCGCGGGCGCTGGCCAATCACCCTCCCATCATTCTTGCCGACGAACCCACCGCCCCGCTGGATAGCGAACGGGCGCTGACCGTGGTGCGTATTCTGAATCAAATGGCCGGGCAATATCAGACCGCGATCATTGTGGTGACGCATGATGAAAAAATCATTCCCACGTTCAAGCGTATTTATCACATCCGCGATGGGCGCACTTATGAAGAAGCGGGCGAAGGCCGACCTGTTTGAAAACTTGCTCAAAATTCGGAGAAACATTTACATGGGCACCTCTAATAATTCGTCATTCCGGCGAAGGCCGGAATCCAGCTCTTTTATTAAAAAAGGCTTTGCCCTTGCTACGCAAGGAACTATTTTTTCTGAACTGGATTCCGGCCTTCGCCGGAATGACGAAATCTGAATTAT
>JAUYFR010000303.1 GCA_030690855.1 Gallionellaceae bacterium | reverse complement strand
CTTGCTGTTGGATCCTGAGTCACCTGTAAATAAGTAAGTCACTTTCCGTTTTTTAGGTCGCTCCTTTGGGAGCGATCTAAAGATTGTAGGTCGGGATTCATCCCGACTTTACTTTATCTAGTCGGGATGAATCCCGACCTACAAATCAACATTAAGGAATTTTGAATGGACATGAATCGTCGCGAGTTTTTACAATTATTGGCGGTTGCCTCAGCAGGTGGTTTTATGTTGAGCAATAAAGAAAGCTTTGCAGCGAGTCATGCTTCTCGTATGTACGATTTGCCGCGTCATGGCAATGTGAGTTTGTTACACATTACCGATAGCCATGCGCAATTGAATCCCATTTTTTTCCGTGAGCCGGAGATTAATCTGGGCGTGGGCGCGATGACTGGGCAGCCCCCCCACTTAGCAGGCAATGCGCTGCTCAAACATTTTGGCATTAAACCTGGCACTGCCGAGGCGCATGCTTTTACTAATCTAAACTTTGTTGAAGCCTCACGTACCTACGGTAAGGTAGGCGGCTTCGCGCATTTAGCTACACTAGTGAAGCAGATTCGCGCCTCACGCCCCGGCGCTTTGCTGGTGGACGGTGGTGACACTTGGCAAGGTACAGGCCAAGCCTTGTGGACTAAAGGTCAAGACATGATCGACGCTTGTTTGGAGTTGGGCGTGGATGTGATGACCATGCACTTTGAATGTATGTACGGCGCAGCGCGTATTAAAGAAGTGGAAGAGGGCGTACTCAAGGGCAAGATGGATGTGGTTGCGCACAACGTTAAAACCAATGATTTTGGCGACCCAGTGTTCAAGCCTTATGTGATGAAAGAAATCAATAAGATTCCTGTGGCGATTATCGGCCAAGCCTTCCCGTACAGCACGATTGCGAATCCGCGTTACTTCGTGCCAGACTGGTCTTATGGCATTCAAGAAGAAGCGCTGCAAGTGACGATTGATGAGGCGCGTAAAAAAGGTGCGCAGGTAGTGGTGCTGTTGTCACACAACGGTATGGATGTGGATCTCAAATTGGCATCGCGCGTAAGCGGCCTTGACGCGATTTTGGGTGGGCATACTCACGATGGCATACCGGCGCCTATTCCCGTTAAAAATCGTGGTGGCACAACGCTGGTGACTAATGCGGGTTCGAATGGTAAGTTCCTTGGTGTGTTGGATTTTGAAGTGAAAGCCGGCAAAGTGGCCAGCTTCAAATACAAGCTGTTGCCGGTGTTCGCTAATTTGCTGAAGGCCGACCCGAGTATGACGGCGCTGATTCAAAAGCATCGCGCACCTTTTGAGGCGAAGCTCTCTGAAAAATTAGCGACGACAGATGGCTTGCTGTATCGCCGTGGCAACTTTAACGGTAGCTTCGATCAAGTGATTCTCGATGCGATGATGAAAGAAAAAGATGCGCCGATAGCTTTCTCACCAGGCTTCCGTTGGGGCACGTCGTTGTTGCCGGGCTCATCCATCACGATGGAAGATGTGATGAATCAAACCGCGATTACTTATCCTTACTCGACGGTGAATAATATGACCGGCGAGCAGATCAAAGGCATATTGGAAGATGTGTGCGACAACTTGTTTAACCCTGATCCGTATTACCAGCAGGGTGGCGACATGGTGCGCGTAGGTGGCTTGCAATACACCTGCGAACCGACTGCCAAGATGGGCAGCCGCATTCAGGATATGCGTTTAGATGGCCAACTGCTTGATGCGACGAAAACCTATAAAGTGGCAGGCTGGGCACCCGTGACAGAGGCTGCGCGAGATAAAGGCGGCGAGCCAATTTGGGATTTGGTGGCAAGGCATTTGCGCAATGAAAAAGTGGTGAAGGTGACTACGCCTAATGTGCCAAAATTAAAAGGCGTGGCGGGGAATCCGGGTATCGCTTGAGATAGAATTGCTGAGCATTTGATAGCTGTGTTCAGTGCGCCCTGCACTCAAATGGCTCGCAACGTTTTATGAATTTTTGTAACTAGTATTTTTAGGAGTAGACATGAAAAAATTCTTTATGGTATTTGCTTTGCTATTGGTCTCTATTTCGCAATCTGCATTGGCAGCGGATCCGCTCAGCTACTTTGACGTGAAGTTGCAAATTGCACGTATCCAGGTGCAGGATAGTGTCAGCTTTGATGATGCGATTGAATCTCTCAAGCTCCGCGCAAATCAGCATAATTTGAAATTCGTCGGTGTGAGTCAGATTTACAAAGAGATCGCAGCTTTAACAGGACAGCCAGCAAAACGCATGGAAATATTTAGCTTCTGCGATGGCTTAACTGCGAACAAGATGCTGAATGCTGATCCGATGATGATTGCTTTTATGCCTTGCCGTATCGCTATCTTGGAAGATGCATCAGGTAAGCGCTGGGTGGTCTCGATGATGATGGATCTCAAATTGGTTAAAGGCTTGCCAGTAGAGGCGCGTAAAAGCGCTGAGCAAGTAATGTTTGCGATGAAGGATATGATGGTTGCGGCAAGCAAGGGTGACATCTAAGTTCTATTGGGCTACAGCTTGAACATGGATCAAGCGTAGCCCGTTCAATTTTATTATTCCCACTCCAACTTCGGATAAATCAACGCTACGTTGCGGCGATTGATGATATCGAACAATACCCACTTATCTTTTTCAGACTGACCCGCCGTCTTAATCGTTTCTTCCATGCCGCGCTCTTCTTTGATCGCGGCGCGAATGTCATTAACTAATGTGGATAAATAGCGCTGCTCATTGCCGAGCGCAGTATGGCCGTCGGCTGCGACTGCGCCATGCCCCGGTACCGTGAGCGTGGTTTTAATTTTATCTAACTCATTGATCACATTTAGCCATCCAATAATGTCGCCATCAATCGAGGGCGTGCGTTCAATAAATAACAAATCCCCAGTCCAGAGTGTTTTGCTTTTGGTATCAAACACAGCCATGTCGGTGCTGCTGTGCGCGGTAGGGTAGGCGGTTAGGTTGAGCGAGCGCCCACCTAAGTCAATTGTTTTAGTGCTGGAGACTGTCAAGCTGGGGGGAATGACTTCGTTACCCACGGCGGCAGTGCCAACCCATGAAGCTAAGTTTTTTAGATAGTTTTCTTTGCGTTGAGCCATAAAGTTGGCAAGGTCGCTGTGCCCAACGAAGGTGGGGTGGTCTGCTTCAAAGGCTATGTTGCCCAAAACATGGTCGGGATGCACGTGGGTGTTGATGACATAAAGAATCGGTAGCTTGGAAACTTTGCGAATGGCCCTGCGTAGCTGAGTGCCCACTTTAGGTGAGCCGCCAGTGTCGATGACGGCGATGCCTTTTTTGCCAATGACGAAACTCAGGTTGCAAATGTCGCCACCATAATCCGCATCAATATCTTTGTGTTCGCCGTGATGCACATAAATACCTGGCGATATTTGTTTGAAGCTAAGTTCTTGTGCAAAGGAAAACGATGGAAGTAGGGCGAGCGTCAGCAGTAGTTTCTTCATTTTTGGGCAGCTCCAAATAAAAAACCTTCCAACGGTTAGCCGGAAGGTGGTGAGGGTAATTTATTGTAACTTATTGATTATATTGACTTGTTTTTAAACTACAAACTTTTTAGTGATCTCATTAAGCGCACGTGCTGCGCCAGCCATGTGTTCAGCTTCGGTTCGGCCCTCTTGTGTAAGTGCTGCTGCGGCTTCGGTACGCGATTGGTTTTCAGCAATACGAGAAAGCACGATGCCGACTAGCATTTGCTGATCGTCTGCCGCTTCGCGAACAGCATCGACCGATGACTTCATCGCG